>JAXDLH010000333.1:0-10344 GCA_034666705.1 Chloroflexota bacterium | reverse complement strand
CGGACAGGGATGCAGTACATAGAGCCCGGATCGGTAGGGGGGGCTTGTCCCTCGCCGCAGCACGGCGGGGGACAAGCCCCCCTACCGGACGCCAAGGTTGGTCGCCGCAATTGGCACTCCAACTCGGTCCACTGGCTTAGCGGTGGTATCGTATGGCAAGACGGAGCAAGCGGGGCGGTGATGGGTGAGCTGAGCGGCGCGCTACGCGAGCGTGGCTACCGGGTGACGCTCCAGCGGGAGATCATCCTCGATGCACTGGAGGGGATTTCCGGCCACATCTCGGTCGAGGATGTCTACCAGCGAATCCACGACCGGTTTCCCCAGGTGAACGTCTCGACAGTGTACCGGACCCTCGAGCTGCTCGAGCAAGAGGGGCTCGTCACCCATACCCACTTCCACGATGGCGTGGCGAAGTGGCATCGTGCCGAGGACGCCCACCACCAGCACCTGGTGTGCGAGCGGTGCGGCATCGAGCAAGACCTGGATCTAACTGTGGTCGAGCCGCTCGCTCGCGACCTGCAGTCGCATTACGGCTTCGCGCCCAACTTTGCGCACTTCGCCATCGTGGGGCTCTGCCGCGCCTGTCAAGCTGCCGCCGTCGCGTCGTAGAAGCGCGCCTGGCTATGCCGCCGGGGCGATTGTCTGCGGGGCGATGGTTAAATGAATCGGGCAGCCGAGGAACGCCGTCCAGGCCGAATCGCCGAACGACGCTGCTGAGGCGGCCATCGCCTCAGGTGTCGGGCACGATCCAGCGAAAAGCGTGGTGCTGAGCGCCACGAACCCAAGGACACCAAGCGCCAGCCGGCGCCGCTGCCAGAGGCTTCGGTCGCCGGTCTGCGCCGGGACAGGCTCCGTCCTGATCGGAATGCTGTTCGGTGATGCGGTCGCGATCAGTTGCATAGACCCACTACGGATAAGATCGCCGCGCTGCTTAAGTGTACGGGACCGACCCGCGTTTGGATGGAGCGCGGACGGGTGAAGCCACTTACGTCTCCTCTTCGTCCTCGGGCGACCGCTGCTGCTCCGCGCGCAGCCGCTGGCGCAGGTCGTCGAGGTTGCCGCTGCTCGTCCGGGCAAGCGGCAGTGGGGGAGGTCCCTCCTGCGCGGCACGTGCCTCCGCCAGTTCTTGCCGAGTTTGGGCAAGCTCCTCGCGCGCGCTCACGAACTGCGCCTCAACGGCGTCGATGCGCGCCTCGAGGGTTGCGAGGCTGGCGCGTGCCTCTGCTGCGTCCTGCACCGCGCTCGTGGCGCGCTGGTGCGCCATCTGCGTCTGGCCTCGGGACGTCAGCGCGATGCCGAGGGCCACGAGCGCGACTGCGGACGCGGCCACGAGCGCGAAGATGACTTCCATGTTTGTGCTATTTCTCCGGTTGTCCGCACGGCTCTTGCACGCCGCCGGTGTTGCTGACAATGGTACCGCGCGGGTGGCCGAGCGAGCCGGGCGGGCGAGTACCGTTACACCGATCGGCTGCTGAGGAGGCGCGTTGGACCCAAAGACGCGTGCGGTAAATTCAGCGGATCGGCGCCTCATCCACGCGGTCGCGCGCGCGAGTCTGGCCGGGATCTGGATCTACCAGGGGGTGGTGCCAAAGCTGCTGCAGCCGGCGACGAGCGGAGAGCTCGATCTGCTGCGTGCTAGCCACATGTTCGAGGGTCATGAGGAGACAGTATTGCCGCTCGTCGCGCTCGGCGAGATTGGCTTCGGGCTATTGTTGTTGCTGCTCTGGCGTCAGCGCCTTGTGTTGCACGTGAATAACGCCGTGCTCGTGCTCCTGTTGATCGGAGCGATCGTCGGGATGCCGGCCTTGCTCGGGAGGGCATTCAACCCGGTCACGCTCAACGGCGCCATGGTCGCGCTTGGGGTCGTCGGCGTGCTCGCTACGCGGAGCTCGGACGGCGGCAGTCGCAGATCCGACTCAGGTTAATCGTACGTACCAGCACGTGCTAATGTCTATTCAGCATGTGATCGGGGGTGGGCTATGGGGCGGCATCGACTCTCTGCGCTGGCTGCGCTCTTCACGTTGTGCGCTGTTTCCTGCACGTCTGGCGCACCGCAATCGGCGGCGCCAGCGGCGCAGGGTAATGGGCAGGCGCCCGTTCAGGCGCAGCCGACGACCCCGAGTCGGACGCTGCGCATGGTCATCCGCTCTGAGCCCAGCTCACTCGGCGCCACGATCCTCATTCCGTTTGGCATCACGACGAATACCGAGCGCCGCCTCTTCAGCGCCGGATTGGCCCTCGAGGATGGTGACGGCGTCTTTCGTCCCTACCTGGCCGAGGCCCTTCCGCAGCTCAACACCGACACCTGGAAAGTCAACGCCGACGGCACGATGGAGACGACCTACCATCTCAAGCCGAACCTGACCTGGCAGGATGGGCAGCCGCTCACCGCCGATGATTTCGTCTTCGCCCACCAGGTGTACGTCACGCCGGATTACGGCACCGCCGGTCAACTCCCCCACACGGCGATGTCCGAGGTGACGGCACCCGACCCGCGGACGGTCGTGATTCGTTGGTCAAAGCCGTACCCGCGTGCCGCCGAGCTCTTTCATGAGTTGTTCGCGCCGCTGCCCCGCCACCTGGTCGAGCCAGCCTTTGCCCGCGACCGCGCCAACTTGCCAAGCGATGCGTTCTGGACCACCGGCTTCGTCGCTGCCGGCCCGTTTCGCGTCGATCGTTGGGAGTCGGGCTCGTTTATCGACGCGGTGGCGTTCGACGGTCACGTGCTAGGCCGGCCAAAGATCGACCGGCTGCACATCACCTGGAATGCTGATTTCAACGCGACCCTCGCCAATTTCCTGGCCGGCGAGGCGGACGTCCCTGGCGACGACTCAATTCGCGTTGACCAGGGGTTGATTCTCGAGCGCGAGTGGAACGCCCGCAACGCCGGCACGGTGCAGTACCGTCCGCAACTGCCGCGGCTGATCCAGGTGCAGCATCGCGCGGAGTATGCGAATCCACAGGCGGTGCGCGACGTGCGGGTGCGACAGGCGCTGGCGTCGGGCATCGACAAGAACGCAATCAACGAGTCGGTGTTTTCCGGAAAGGCGATCGTGAGCGATACGCTCATCTACCCAACGCTCAGCGCCTACGCGGTGGTAGATCGGGCTGCGGCGAAGTATCCATATGACACGCGCCGCGCTGAGCAGTTGTTGACCGATGCTGGTTTGACGAAGGATAGCAGCGGCTTTTTCACCGACGCGAGCGGGAGCCGGCTGAACCTCGAGGTCCGGAACATCCAGTCTGCCCAGAACGACGCGGAGCGCTCGATCATCGCCGACGGTTGGCGTCGACTCGGCCTCGAGATCAGCGAGGACGTGTTCACGCCAGTGCAAACATCGAGCGGCGAGACACTTGGCACGTTCCGCGCGCTCTCAATCACGAGCGCATCGGCCACCCCAGAGGGGGTGAAGGTCGACGACTACATACAAGCTGCGATCTCGCGGCCGGACAACCGCTGGTTTGGACTCAATCGCGGCGGGTGGGCTAATCCCGAGTACGATCGCCTCGCTGCGGGGTATCTTGGCACGCTCGATCCGAACGAGCGGCAGCAACAGCTCGCGCAGGCGGTGAAGATTCTGACCACCGATCTGGGCTTCATCCCGCTGGAGTTCAACCCAAGCGTAGTGGCGTACGCTACCGGGCTGCAGGGCGTGAACGTGAAGGCCGGCGACGTCGACCCCACCTGGAACATCTACGAGTGGAACTGGAAGTAGCTCCATTGGCAATGTCTTTCTGGGCCCGCAGACGAAGAATTCATCGCTCGCTGATCACTGAGGTACGGATCCTTCGCTGCTTTGGAAATAGATTTCCATGCCGCGATGGCGCCCCGGCGGGGCATGACGACTCAGGATGACGAGTACCTTATCGGCTGACTTCTAGCCCACTTCGACGAGCGCTCCGTCTGGAGTGGTCGCCAGCTCGCGGAAGCGGCAGAAGGCGTTGAGCATGCGCATCTGCTGCGGCGTGCGACAGCGAATTTGGAAGAGCGCGGGGTTGCCGACGAGCACGGCCAGCGCCCGGGCGCGCGAGATGGCGACGTTCAGGCGGTTGAGGCTGAAGAGGAAATCGAGTCCGTGCGGCAGCTCATCGGCGCTCGACGTAGTGAGCGAGAAGAACACGACTGCCGCCTCCTGACCCTGGAACTTGTCGACAGTGCCGACCGAGGCGCCCTCGGGCAGCGCGCCTGTGAGGCGGGCGACCTGGGCGTTGTAGGGCGCGATGGAGAGCACATCCGTCAGCTCGAGCGGGCGGATCACTCCTCGCTGGTCAGTCCATGATCGGCCGATGAGCCCCTCGACTGCCTCCGCGATGCATTGCGCCTCTTCGTCGCTCCTCGCCCGGTTGCCGGCGTGCGCTACCTCGATAAAGCGCAGCCCGCTCCCGCCCACCGGCTCGCCGTCGCCCAGATTCTGGCGAGCGCACGAACCTTCGGCGCACAGCAGCCCCTCGTAGCTTGTATCCGAGACGAAGTCGCAGATCGATGGGTGCAGCCGCCAGGTGACGTCGAGCAGCAAGCCATGCGTCGGCGGGATCGTGGCTGCGCCATGGAGGAGGTGGCCAAGCGCCGAGGCCTCGGCACCGGGTGGGTGCGTACCTTGCGAAGGCTGGGCAAGCTGTTGGGGATCGCCGAGCAGCACGAGATTGCGGGCTGCGCCCGCGATCGCGACCACATTGGCGAGCGAGAGCTGTCCGGCCTCGTCGATGAAGAGGGTGTCGACCGCGCCGGCGAGCGCCTCGCGCGCGAAGAGCCAGCTCGTACCCGCGACGAGCTGATACGCGCCGCTGCTCCACTCGCGCTCGAGCATCTTGTTGTCGTCGATGGCCTTGACCTCCGGGCGGCGGCTCGCCTCGCCTGGCTTGGCCTTTTGCAATGCCCGCAGCGCAACGCCCTCGCTTGTGGCGTAGGCGCACGCGGCGTCGAGCAGGTTCACGATGGCGCGGTGGCTCGGACCGCAGATGCCCACCTGGCGTCCCGTGGCGACGAGATCGACGATCATGTGCGCGCCGGCGTAGGTCTTGCCGGCGCCTGGTGGGCCCTGGATCGCCAGGTAGCTCTCGTCGAGTTGGAGCGTCAGACGGCGCGCGGCGTCTATGGGCAGCTCGCCGTTGCGTGCCAGCGGCTCACCGTCCACGTGGTCGGTGATGCGCGGTGGCCGGCGCAGCAGCAAATCGCGGGCGGCGCGGGACGGGCCAACGCCGTCGATGCCATAGTCGCTCACCCAACGGGCGAGGCTCGCGACCGCCCGCTGCTGGACATCGGTATTGATCGGCCCAGTGGGAATGAGCGCGCGCAGCGACTCCGCCGCCGGTTGGTTTGGCCCGCGCTTCAGCTCCAGGACGCCACGTGCTGGATCGAGGCCAACGATCTCGCCGGCCCCCTTGCCGGTCGTCGGGTCGATTGGGGATTGCCCGCGGCCGAGCTTGTACTCCTGCTCCGGGTCGAACCGATAACGGTGGACCGCTGATTTGGCTTCTTGTCGGACGAAGCCGACATATTCCAGTCCGCCGATCGCCTCGGTGTCCTCGATCAGTTGGGCGTCGTCCATGGCGCACCGTGCGAAATAGGCCCACCACTCGGGCTTGTCCTCCCGCCGGTGCCAGCCGACGAGCTGCGCCAGCAGCCAGCGGGCCTGCTGCTCAGGGTCCCGCTCGTGTGGGTTGGATGGAACGTCGGCGGTCAGCGCGCTCACGAGGGCTGAGGCCGCCGCTTCGACCGCGAGCACGTTTTCGCTGGGCGCGGCGTCTGGTGAGTCTGGCCGGGGCACCGGTGCGCCTTGTTGCACCTCGAGCTCGGCGCGGCGCGCCTCCAGCCAGTCGCGCAGCAGCCAGGTCGAGACGCAATCGTCGCGATTGTAGGCTGCGATCTCGTCGAGCAGCGCCGGGTCCTCGTTGTCGAGCCATTGCTCGTACGCTACGACCGAGCTGCCCGCGTCTTTGATCGCGCCGTGGCGCGCCTCCATGTAGAGCGGCTCGAGCTGCTTGATCGAATACGACTCCTGGGACACAACTATGCTCTGGCGCACGATCTGATAGAGGTCCACGAGCACATTGCCCCGCAGTAAGCGATCGATCTCTATCTCGCGCGTGGCGTGGGTGCCCATCAGCCGCTTGAGCGCAGTTGGCTCGTACGGTGCGTAGTGAAAGATATGGAGTGCCGGATCGTGCGCGAGCCGCTCCATCACGAAATCCACGAACGTCTCGAATGCACGCCGCTCGTCAGAGCGGTCGTGCGCCCAGAATGCGTGATAGCGGGGCGCGTTGTCGGTGAGCTCGACTACCCCAAACAGGTACTCCAGCCCGCCATCCTCGACGAACGGATCGCCCTCCATGTCGAAGAACAGGTCGCCGGACGTCGGCATGGGGAGCGCGGCGAGTCCGCGCCGCGGCTCGGCGTGCTCCAGAAGCTCGCAGACGACCTCGCCCCGCGTACGGCCCCGGATTTGCACGCTGGCCTGCTTCTGCAGCCGTTCGAACGTGCCGCGGGCGACGCCCGCGGGGCGGTCCCCGGGATCTGCATCCGCGAGCGCCGTCACGGTCGGAATGCCGGCCGTCTCGAGCTTGCGAACCTGGTCACCGCGGATGTTGGCAACGAGAGAGAGATGATCGTCGGCGTGGCGCTGCGCGGCGCAGTGGGGTGCCCAGTCGCAGATCGCGCAGTGCTCGACCGGAGTGGGGTACGTTGGGGGCGACTCGCCCAGGACCTCGACCTCGAAGCGAGCCTTCACCGAACGGTAGTACGCCGCGTAGTCGCGCAACCGGTGGGATTCTTCCGTCAGGTCGCCGAGCACGACTCGGATTCGGCGCGGCTCGACACCCTGAATGCGCGCGAGTTGCTCGGCGTAGGCACACATCTGGAGCAGCGCTTCGGCCTTCACGTGCCGCGCGAGCTTGGTGTCCACGACTTCGTAACTGAACGGTCCGAGGTGGCTCGGCTCCTCGACGCGCACCAGGAAGTCTGCATAGCCGAGCCAGCGGCCGTCGAAGAGCGCCCCCTGGTAGACGACCTCCGCGCCCGAGTGCAGCGCGGCGACAGTCTGCAGGTGGGCCTCGCGAATGGCGGCGAGACCGTATGTCGGCCGCGCGATTTCGACGATCTGGCGGCCCTCGGCACGGAGCCGTTCGAGGTACCGCTGTTCGTGGATGAGCCCGCGCTTGCTGACTACCTCGAAACCCGCGCCTCGTTCTGTGGGCCGCGCGAGCTTGCCGAGGAGCGCGTCCAGGTCGAGCTGCGTGAGGTGCGGACAGGCGAGGTACCCGGTCAGATCGCTCGCGCTGCAGACCAGCTCGCCGTCGATCAACTGCACTGCCCGGCCGCCTCCCGCAGAAAAGCGCGCATCTTGCGCACCTGCCTGCGATTCTAGGCGTCGGACATTGGCCACCGGGGCACAAGGCTACCGCCAACCGGCGTCAGGCCGTGACCCGGGCCCTCTCGAGGCCGTCGAGGATCAGGTCGAGCCCGAATTCGAACTCGTTCGCATAGTCGTAGCCGGGCTGCAGAACGTGCTGAACGGTCAGCTCGGTAAGGTGGGGGTATGCGTCGGCAGGGAACTGGCGGAGGATGCTGTCCGCCACCTCGCCGACCTCCTCCGACGTCTCGAACGGCAAGCTCGCCTGCTGTAGGGCGAATCCGTAGATGTAGCTGTCCAGGGCGGAGTACGCGTGCGCGGCCATCGCGATCGAGAATCCTGCCTCCCGGAGACATCCGAGCACCGCGTCGTGGTGCTGCAGCGTCGCGGGGCCTGGTCGGCTCCGCGACTCCATCAGCCCGATCGCCCAGCGGTGGCGCGCGAGAACCTCGCGAGCCGAGATTGCCCGCTGGCGCATGGCCGTCTTCCAGTCCGCTCCTCCCGGAGGCAGACCGATCTCGCCGAATACGAGATCGATCATGCCATCGAGGAGATCGTCCTTATTGGCGACATGGTTATAGAGTGACATCGCCTCGACCCCGAGCACCTGGCCGAGCTTGCGCATGCTCAGAGCCGCGACTCCCCCTGTGTCGACGAGCGCGACCGCCGCGAGCAGCACCCGCTCCCTGGCCAAGCGAACACGAGTTTCGGTGCCTGGATCATTCTGCTTAGCCATGGACACCCCTCCGATCGCATTCAAAACGGACCCGGTTTCGGCCATGACGCTTGACAAATTTACACCGTAAGTATAGAGTGGCTGCGTTACTTACACCGTAAGTCTAGAACAGCGGAGGAGGGGAACGCGAATGAAGGCAATCGTCCAGCACAGGTACGGCTCATCGGACGCGCTCGAGCTTCAGGAGGTTGGCAAGCCGCCGACCGGGGACGAGGACGTGCGCATACGCGTCCACGCGGCCGGTCTCCATATCGGTGACTGGCACCTGATGACGGGCCAGCCCTATCTGATGCGCATCATGGGCTTCGGGCTCCGGGCGCCTAAGGCTCGTATTCGAGGCATGGATGTCGCGGGGACGGTCGAGGCAGTCGGCAAGAACGTAACGCGTTTTCAGGAGGGCGACGACGTGTTCGGCATCTGCGACGGCTCCTTCGCCGAGTACGCGCGTGCCCGTGAGGACAAGCTCGCGCTGAAGCCGGCAAACCTCACCTTCGAGCAGGCGGCAGCCGTCCCCACCTCCGCCTGCGTCGCCCTCCAGGCCCTGCGCGACGCGGGGGAAATCCAGCCGGGACAGAAGGTCCTGATCATTGGCGCATCCGGAGGCGTGGGAATGTTCGCGGTGCAGATCGCGAAAGCGTTCGGCGCTGAGGTGACCGGCGTGTGCAGCACGACGAAGGTGGACACGGTCCGCTCCATCGGCGCCGACCACGTCATCGATTACACCCACGAGGACTTCACGCGAAGCGGGCAGCGGTACGACCTAATCCTCGACATGGGTGGGAACCGCCCGCTGTCGCAGCTCAGACGCGCCCTCACCTCCCGGGGGACGCTCGTGCTCGTCGGCGGTGAAGGGGGTGATCGGTGGATCGGAGCCTTGGACCGTTCGATTCGAGCGCTCGTACTGTCACCATTCGTGAGTCAGAAACTGCGCATGATCGTGGCGACGGCGCACACAAAGGACCTGCAATTCCTGAAGGAGCTCATCGAGGCTGCCAGGGTCACGCCGGTCGTCGACCGCACGTACGCACTGAGCGAGGTTCCTGCCGCCATCCAGTATCTGCACGAGGGACACGCTCAGGGGAAGGTCGTCATCACCGTTCGCGGTGCGGACCACCACTCCGCTCGCGGGCGTTCTGTACGAACGGAATCCCAAGTCGCCATCGCATGAGGAGGAAGACCATGGAGAACGAAGTGCACGCGGCCTCCCCGGGCCGATACCGCTCCGGTTTATACCGCACGACCGCTAGAGTCGTGGGGGCGGTGTACCTCGCGGGGTTCGTTGTAGGCATCGTGGGGAACGGACTCATCCAATCCATTCTTGGTGCGCCGAATCACTTATCTACAGTTTCCGCGAACAGCATAATGCTGACAATTGGCGCGATCCTCTGGTTGATGGCCGTCGTTGGCGACGTCGCTCACGGGGTCCTGATGTTCCCGGTCCTGAAGCCACATGGCGAGCGCCTGGCCATTGGCTACTTCGGCGCCCGGATCGTCGACGC
Source organism: Chloroflexota bacterium (assembly GCA_034666705.1). Taxonomy (GTDB): domain Bacteria; phylum Chloroflexota; class UBA6077; order UBA6077; family SHYK01; genus JAXDLH01. The sequence continues at coordinate 760 of JAXDLH010000333.1, read as the reverse complement.
CGTCTTTATTGCCGTCATGGTTCTCTTCATACTGCTGCAAATACCGTTGGGTAGTGAGTATCTGAAAGCCGCGGCCTCCGACGCTTTCTATCTGCAAGCCCTGAGCACGGTATCGGTACAGGCGAGCCAGTATGCCTACGCGATCGGCATGAGCACTCTTGGGCTGGCTGGTTTGATGCTGTGCTCCACGCTGTACCGGGCAAAGTTGGTTCCGCGGCCTCTCGCCGTCTGGGGCCTCGTCGGATACGCGATCATTTTTTGCGGGATGGTGTCGGAGGTCATGGGGTCCGGTCTGGGTCTGGCTTCCTCGATTCCAGGCGGCCTGTGGGAGGCGTTCATGGGTGTGTGGCTGATCGCGAAGGGTTTCAGCTCTTCACCCATGCCCTCGGAGCGGACCACGTCATCGACTACACCCAGGAGGGATTCCCCCGAGGTGGGCAGCGCCGCGGCCTGATCCTCGACACGGTCAGGAATAGTTCATTGAACGGCCCGCACCTGATGGTCCCAGGTGCGGGCCGTTGTCGGTCCATATATCCCGGATAGAGTGTGCTCCAGCCTTGGAACACCGCCACGCGGACGCGGCGCACTCGGGCATGGAACAATAGAGGGATGTGGGCCGAGAGGGGTTAGGTTCTTGCTCAGGGTTCTTGTCACCCCGAAGTCGCTAAGCATGAAGCCTCGGGGTGACGTAGTGGTCATCCCGGGTTAGTTGTCATCCTGAATCGTCATGCCCCGGCGGGGCGCCACCGCGACATGGAAG
>JAXDLH010000332.1:0-10226 GCA_034666705.1 Chloroflexota bacterium | reverse complement strand
CTTGATCTCGAGATCGAGCCGCAGTACGCCAACGTACCGCTCCAGGAACGCCTCCAGCGTCGGAATTCGCTCCCCACCGAACAGCTCACCGTACCAGTGGCCCGCATCGAGCCTGCTCACCTGTTCGAGGGTCAGCTCCACCAGCAAGCCGTGCCCGTCGGTCGTGCGGTCGACCGTGTCGTCGTGGAGCAGTACCAGCGCACCATCGCCCGTGAGCTGCACGTCCGTCTCGACGCCATCTGCGCCCATCGAGACGGCAACGTCGAAGGCAGCGAACGTGTTCTCGGGCGCGTACCCAGACGCGCCGCGATGCGCGAGGATCAGCATGGTCGTTTCACCTCGGTCCCCTTTATCGATGCGAGTGTCGGGTCAAACGTACGAAGAGTGTAAGAATTGCTCGCGATGGGCCGTCGTTTACTTGATGTTTCATTTTGTTCACTGTAGATTAACCTTCACGGTCGCGACGCTATCCTGCCTCGCTCGCGACCCTTGTAGACACATTTCCATGTAAAGACGACAGAGGTAGCACGTTGTCCTGGTCTTCAACACTCCTCGCGTTCGCGCTCTCGCTGCTCCCATTCAACCAGCCTGCGCAGGCGCCGCCCCCGGATAGTGCCCTATTCGCGCCTGCACCAATTGTGAGTATGGCCCTCCCGGATTCGACACCTGCGTTGCCCGATAACGTGGCGCTCATCCCCGATTCTCGAGATCCTGCGAGCGACGAAGACGACCAGTCTGAAGAGGCCGCCGCGGTCGAATTACCTGCTGACGAGCGGATGGCCCAATCGCTGACGACGGAAGAGACGGCGCTTGGCGCCGCGGGCCCAGACGAACCGCTGGCTGCCATCGTGAAGTCCAACTCCGCAGGCGCAGCCACCAAGGCGGCGAGCGTGCCGGCGTTACCTGCTCTGGGTGCTGAGACCAGGGCCGCGCTCGACAGCGCCCAGGCCGCGCTGCGGGCGGCCGGCGAGCAATCAACGGGCGGGCCCGCCAGTCTCGCCTGGGGCGCCAGGGTAAGCCCGGCGTTCCGCGCCGAGGTCCTGGCGATCTGCGGCATGCTGGGATGCAACCCGAACGACCTGATGGCCGCCATCGCATTCGAATCTGCCGAGACGTTCAGCCCCTCCGTGCGCAATCCATATAGCGGCGCCACCGGGCTGATCCAGTTCATGCCGACGACGGCGGCGAAACTCGGGACCAGCACGGACGAGCTCGCGCAGATGTCAGCCGAGGAGCAGCTCCTGTACGTCGAGGCGTACTTCATCCCATTCCGCGGCCACCTCAATACCTTGGCGGACCTGTACATGGCGATTTTGTGGCCCCGCGCGATCGGGCAGACAGAAGATACGGTCCTATTCGGCGATCAGTCGGTGCAATATACCCAGAACTCTTTCCTCGACCTCGATGGGGACGGGGCGGTGACGAAGCTGGAGGCGACAGCCCGCGTGACCGCCAAGCTCGCCAGGGGGCTCCAGGCTGGATTCGTCGCAGCGTCTCGCTAGCAGACCTTCAGCCCCCGATGGTACGGGCATGGCGCTAGAATGAGCGCACGCTTGTACCCCGGTACGGTTGGATGGAGGCGGCGATGTTCTATCTGGCGCTTCGCTCGGCCGCGGTCCCCCGCGAGCAGTGGACCACGACGCTCTCTGAGCACTTGCAGTGGATGAAGGCGCAGCATGAGGCCGGCAATATTCTCCTGAGCGGGCCCTCCTCGGACCGCAAGTACGGCATGTACCTAATCAAGGCCGGCGCCCGCGCTGAGGCGGACCGGATCGCGGCCAGCGACCCCTACACGGTCGCCGGCCACACCACCTTCGAGATCATCGAATGGGACATCCACCAGGTGTTTGGGATCGGCGAGTTCGGCGCGGACCGGCTCATTGCGAACCGGCCGCCTGCGGCACCCGGCGTCGCGCACTAGTCCGGTGCAGCCTGCGCTTGAGGCTCAACGACCCGGGGAAAGCGCTCCCACCGCGGACGAGCTTGGCTTCTGGATCGCACTGACGCGCGTCAGCGGCATTGGCCCGCGGCGGTTCGAGCTGCTTGTCGACGCGCTCGGCACGGCGCAGGCGGTGTGGGAGGCGAGTCCCGCCCAACTGTCCGCCGCCGGCCTCGACCGCCGCTGCGTCGAGTCGCTGCAGCAGGCGCGCCGCCGCGTCGATCCCGGCCGAGAGACGCGTATCCTGGCGGCGGTCGGCGCCGAGGCAGTCACCCGACGCGATCCACGTTACCCGGCACGGCTGGCGGAGATCTACGACCCACCGCCTGTTCTCTACGTGCGCGGCGAGCTGGACCCACCCAATACCGCGGCCATTGCCGTAGTCGGGACGCGGCGCGCGACGAGCTACGGCAAACTGGCCGCGGAGCGACTCTCGAGCGATCTTGCCCGGGAGGGCGTCACAATCGTGAGCGGTCTGGCGCTCGGCGTCGACGCGGCAGCGCATCGCGCCGCAGTGGACGCCGGTGGCCGGACGTATGCGGTGCTTGGCAATGGGCTCGACCGAGTCTACCCGTCACAGAATGCACGGCTGGCGGAGCAGGTTGCGGCGCACGGCGCACTCGTGACCGAATTCCCAATCGGGACGAAGCCGGATGCAGTGAATTTTCCCCGGCGAAACCGCGTTATAGCCGGCATCGCGTCTGGTACCCTTGTCGTAGAGGCGGGCGACCGGAGCGGCGCCCTGATCACCGCGGCCTTCGCGGCCGAGCAAGGGCGGGACGTTATGGCGGTCCCGGGTAGCATCTTCAGCCCGATGAGCGCAGGAACGAACGCGTTGATTCGAGATGGAGCGACACCCGTGACCGAGGCGAAAGATGTGCTCGCCGAGCTGCAGCCTACGCGGATTCCCCGTCAGCTAGCGGTGGCGGACATCCTTCCTCTGGACGACACCGAGCGAACGCTCCTCGACGTGCTTGGCCCCGAGCCGATCCATATTGATGAGATTGCGCGTGCCGCCTCCCTCCCCATGTCACTCGTCAGCTCGGCGCTGGCAATGCTGGAGCTCAAGGGGGCAGTGCAGCAGACAGGTGGAATGAACTACATGAGAGGCACCCATTAGTGGCCAATAAGCTGGTTATCGTCGAATCGCCTGCAAAGGCGAAGACAATCGAGAAATATCTGGGGCGCGACTACTCAGTCCGCGCCTCGTTGGGGCACGTCCGCGACCTGCCCAAGAGCAAGCTGGGCGTCGACCTCGACCATGACTTCCAGCCGCAATACCTGGTGCCTCGGGAGAAGTCAAAGCACCTGAAAGAGTTGAAAGCGTACGCCCAGAAAGCTGATGAGATCTTTCTGGCAACTGACCCCGACCGCGAGGGGGAGGCGATCGCCTGGCACCTGGCCGAGATGATTGATCCCGGTACGCGACCCGTCAGCCGCGTTGAGTTTCATGAGATCACCAAGGATGCAGTCCTCGAGGCGATGAAGCATCCGCGAGCCATCGACGCCAAGCGCGTCGATGCGCAGCAGGCGCGGCGCATCCTGGACCGCCTGGTGGGCTATCAGATCAGTCCACTGCTCTGGAAGAAGGTGCGCCGCGGCCTCTCTGCGGGCCGTGTGCAGTCCGCGGCGCTGCGCATGGTGGTGGAGCGCGAGCGCGAGATCGGCGAGTTCGACCCGGTCGAGTATTGGTCCATTGAGGCGGAGCTCGCAAAGCGGCTGCAGGACTCGCGGCGGCGCCACCCGCAGACGTTCGTCGCCTCGCTCCTCCAGGTGAACGGCCAGAAGGCCGAGATCTCCAACGAGGCTGCCGCCACCGCCATCACCGATGACCTCGACCACGCAGCCTACGCCGTGGACGGCGTGCGCACCCGCGAGCAGCAGCGCCACCCACCGGCGCCGTTCACCACGAGCACGCTGCAGCAAGAGGCGAGCCGCAAGCTCAGCTTCACTGCCAGGCGGACCATGATGGTCGCGCAGCAGCTCTACGAAGGTGTCGACCTGGCTGGCGGCGAGAGCGTTGGTCTCATTACCTACATGCGCACCGACTCGACGAACGTCGCCCAGAGCGCGGTCGACGAGGCGCGCAAGTTTATCGAGGAGCAGCACGGCAAGGAGCTGTTGAGCGAGACGCCGCGCACCTACCGCACGCGCAGCCGGCTGGCCCAGGAGGCACACGAAGCGATTCGTCCGACCTCCGCCTACCGGACGCCGCAGGAGGTGACCCCGTTCTTGAGCCGCGAGCAGGCTCGCCTCTACGAGTTGGTCTGGAAGCGGTTCGTCGCCACGCAAATGGCATCCGCACGCTTCGAGATCACGACCGTAGACGTCGCCGCGCACCGCGAGGAGTCAGCGAATCGGTATCAATTCCGCGCCTCTGGCTCGGTCGCGAAATTCGCGGGCTTCCTCACGCTCTACACCGAGACGAAGGACGAGGATGCCGCGGTGGACGACGAGGATCGGAAGCCGTTGCCGCCACTCGTCGAAGGCGAGGATCTCGACCTCATGAAGCTCACGCCGGAGCAGCACTTTACGCAGCCGCCGCCCCGGTACTCGGAGGCGACGCTCGTGCGGTCGCTAGAGGAGCGCGGCATCGGCCGGCCGAGCACCTACGCGCCGATCCTTGGGACACTGCAGGATCGTGGCTACGTGATGCGCATCGACAAGCGATTAGAGCCGACGGAGCTGGGTGCACTCGTCAACGATCTGCTCGTCGAGCACTTCCCCGACATCGTCAACACAGAATTCACTGCCAATATGGAAGAGAACCTCGACGACATCGCCCAGGGCCGCCGCACCTGGGTGCCAGTGCTTCGCGAGTTCTACGGACCGTTCGCCCTCACGCTCGCCACCGCCGAGAAGGAGATGGAGCGCGTGACTCCGCCCATCGAGCTGGCCGGGGAGAAGTGCGAGAAATGCGGCCGCGACCTCGTGATCAAGCTGGGCAAGTTCGGCAAGTTCATCGCCTGCCCGGGATTCCCCGAGTGCCGGAACGCCAAGCCATTTCTCCAGAAGGTCGGGGTCCCGTGCCCAGAGTGCGAAGCGGAGCTCGTCGAGCGGCGCACGCGCAAGCGCCGGGTGTTCTATGGCTGCGCACGCTATCCCGAGTGCGAGTGGACCTCGTGGGCGCGACCGCTCGCGCCACCCTGCCCGATTTGTGGCGGGCTGATCGTCGAGGCAGGCCGCGACAAAGGAAAGTGCACGAAGTGCGGCACGGTGCACGTCGTGTCCGATCTCTACCCGAATGAACAGGCGGTCGCCGCGGGCGGCGTGCGTTGACAGGCACCGAGGGTCGACTCGCGCGACTGCGCACGGCGATGGCGCAGGCCGAGGTCCCAGCGCTGCTGGTGTCCAATGGCGACTCGCGGCGCTACCTGAGCGGCTACACGGCGCGCGACCTGCCGCCGCGAGAATCCGCGGGCTACTTGCTCATCACCGAGGAACGCCAGTTTCTCCTGACCGACCCGCGCACGGAGGCGCAAGCCGCGGCTGAGGCGCCAGCGTTCGAGCTGCGCGTCTACCGCGCTGGCGCGCCGATGGCCGAGGTACTCCACGACGCCGTGGCGGCGAGCGGCGTGCGCTCGATCGGCCTGGATGGGTCCACGATCTCGCACGCGCTGTGGGAATCGATCGCGGCGGCGCTCGACGACGTCGCCGAGCTGCGCGCGGTGCCCGATCTGGTCGACCGTCTGCGCATGGTCAAAGACGCGGATGAGCTGGCGGCGCTGCGCGCCTCTATCGCGCTCAACGACGCGGCCTTCACTCACCTGGCGCGCACTGTCCGACCTGGGATGACCGAGCTCGAGCTGGCGTGGGAGATGGAGAGCTTTGCGCGCACTCACGGCGCCGAGGGCCTCTCCTTTGACCCGATCACCGTCGCGGGACCAAATACAGCGATCCCGCACGCGATGCCATCCGAGCGGCGCGTGCAGGCCGACGAGCTCGTGCTTTTCGACATCGGCGTTCGCCTGGGTGGCTATTGCTCCGACATGACGCGTACTATTGCCCTTGGCCCGATCGCCGAGCCGCTGCACACTATCTGGCAGATTGTCCTCGACGCCCAGTTGGCCGCCGAGGCGCAGGCCCGACCCGGCATGACCGGCGCCGAGATCGACACGGTGGCGCGCGGCGTGATCGAGGCGGCGGGTTATGGCGAACAGTTCATTCACGGCACTGGCCACGGAATCGGCCTCGAGATCCACGAGCCGCCCTGGATTACGCCGACGCGTGGCGCCGACATCCTGGAGCCAGGAATGGTGTTCAGCATCGAGCCGGGTGTCTATCTGCCTGGCGTAGGTGGTGTCCGGATTGAAGACCTGGTGCTGCTGACTGAGGGCGGCGCCGAAGTGCTCTGCGCATCCCCGAAAAAACTCTCGCTTACGGAGGTCTTGAATGATCTCGACCGGTGACTTGAAAAAGGGCGTCGTCATTGAGATGGACGGCCAGCTCTTCCAGATCATGGACTACCAGCACCTGAAGATTGGGCGAGGCAGCGCGCAGGTCCGCATGAAGCTCCGTAACGTGCGAAGCGGCGCCGTCGTCGACCGTACCGTGCAAGCGGGCGACAAGTGGCCACGCGTGCGGCTCGAGCGGCGCAACGTGTCGTACCTGTATGAAGACGCGCCGAACTACGTCTTCATGGACCAGGAGAACTTCGAGCAGATCTCGCTCACGCGCGATCAGCTCGGCGATGCCGCGAACTACCTCAAAGACGGCATCGAGTTCGAGGTCCTCATGTTCGAGGAGGAGCCGATCGGCGTCGAGCCGCCGATCACCGTCGAGCTGGAGATCACGAACACGGAGCCCGGGTTTCGCGGCGACACCGCTTCGGGCGGCACGAAGCCCGCGACGCTGGAGACCGGTCTGGTCGTGAGCGTGCCGCTCTTCGTGAACCAGGGCGAGACCATCAAGGTCGATACGCGCACGGGGACCTATATCGAGCGCGTGAGCTCGTAAGGTGCATGCACCCGTTAGCTTGAGGTGCGCTGGCCGACGAACCCACGGCCTCCAACATCGAGGCCGCGGGTCCCTCGCTGCGTTCCGAACGACACGGCGAGCGGCTGGGGCCTCGCGTGGCTGAGGAGCCCGCAGCTACCGCGCGCACGGTTGCCGAGGTGCTCGGCGTGCTCGCCGGCACGACCATCGCCGACCTCGAGGTCGAGTGGGAAGACGGCAGCATCCACGTCGAGCGAGAGCCAACGTTTGGGGCTCCCCTCGCGATCGTGCCGAGCGATATCGCCGAGCTACGTGCCGGGCCGCTCGTCGTGACGTCGGCCAACGTCGGCATCTTCTACCGAGACGCGGAGCGCGAGCTCGCCGCGATAGGCGACCTGATCGAACCCGGTGCGCTCCTCGGCGAGGTGGAGACCTTGAATATCCGCAACCGCGTGACGGCCCCGGCCGGCGGCGTGCTCCGGAGTATCCTCGCCGCGGATCGCACGGCCGTCGAGTACGGCCAGCCATTGGCGGAGATCGACATAACCACGGAGAACCCCGCATGATGCGCAGCTCACCGGCGATGGGCGCCCATTTCTTTCAGGTGCACGAGCTGGTGGGCTACATCCGCGAGCTGCTGACCGGCGATCCAATTCTCAGCGACGTCTGGGTCACCGGGGAGATCAGCGAGCTCACGCAGTCGGCGGCCGGCCACGTCTATTTCACCGTGCGGGACGCCTCGACGCGCATCTCATCGGTGATGTGGCGCTCGCAGGTCCGGCGGCAGTCGCTTCCGCTGCTGCCCGGTTTCCAGGCGCTCGTGCACGGCTCGATCGACATCTATGACCAGCGCTCCACGTACCAACTGATCGCGGACGTCGTGCTCCCGGGCGATGCTGGTCGGCTCCGCGCTCAGTTCGAGGCGTTGCGCCTGCGCCTCGAGGAAGAGGGACTCTTCGCCCCGGAGCGCAAGCGCCCCCTGCCGCGGATCCCGCAGCGCATTGGCATCGTGACGTCGGAATCCGGCGCCGTGATCCACGACATGATGCGCGTCTGGGAACGACGGTACTGCAATCTCGAGATCGTCCTCGCCCCCAGCGTCGTGCAGGGCGAGGATGCGCCGCGCCAGGTGGTGAGTGCGCTGCGGCGCTTGAACGACTTCCACGCGACGCGCGCGCCGCTCGATCTGATCATCGTCGCGCGCGGCGGCGGGTCGCCCGAGGAGCTCGCCGCCTTCAACGACGAGCGCATCGCGCGCGCCATCTTTGGCTCGCCGGTGCCAATCATCTCGGCGATCGGGCACGAGGTTGATTACACAATCGCTGACTTCGTGGCCGACCTGCGCGCGCCGACGCCCTCGGCCGCGGCGGAGATCGTCGTACCTGCAGCGGAAGACCTGTGCCGCGAGATCGACCATATGACCGATCGCATCAGGAGCGCCGTCCGCCGCCAGCTCGACGAGTCCTGGAACGATGTGCGCGACGTGCAGCATCGGCTGGAGCGCCACTCGCCGAGCCGGGCAATCGATGCCGAGCGGCGCGCGGTCGACGACCTCGTCGCCCGTGCCACGCGCGCGATCCACGCCGAGCTGGCGTCAGCGCGGACCAACGTGGAGGGCGCGGCGGCGCAACTGGCCGCGCTCAGCCCGGAGTTGACAATGCGGCGAGGCTATGCAGTGTGCACGCGCGTCGTCGACGGCGTCGTGCTGACGTCGCCAGCAGGAGTCGGCCTCGGCGATCTCGTCGGCATTCGCCTCGCCAGCGGGCAGCTCATCGGCGAGGTGCTGGAGCGAAACGAGCCCAAGGCCGCGGGCGCGCGAAAGGAGACGCATGCAAGGGAGTGAGCCGTCGGCGCCGCCAACCACGTTCGAGGAGGCCTTCGAGCGGCTGCGCGCCACAATCGAGGAGCTGGAGACGGGGCCGCTGCCGCTTGAGACGGCGATCACCCGCTACGAGGACGGCATGCGGCTGGCGCAGGTGTGCAACGAAATCCTTGACGGTGCGGAGCTCCGCATCCAGCACGTGTTGCGCGAGGCCGACGGCGAGGCTGGCTCCGCCTGAGTGGCGGCTACTTCTCGGCCACGGAAGATAGGTTTGTCCGCACTCTTTGCCAATCGCATCCTCATCGCAGCGGTCATTGCATGGTTTACCGCCCAGACGATCAAGCTCGTCATCGAGCTCGTGCGCAACCATCGCGTCGATCTGCGCTACCTGGCCAGCCCAGGGGGAATGCCAAGCGCCCACTCGGCGCTGGTGACGTCGCTGGCGACGTCCCTCTGGCGGCAACTCGGGGCTGACTCACCGGAGTTCGCCCTCGCGGCGGTCTTCGCGGCGATTGTGATGTACGACGCCGCCGGTGTACGGCAGGCGGTGGGGGTGCAGGCGCGCATCCTGAATCGCATGCTGGACGAGATCTTCACTCAGCACGCGTTCAGTGAACGTCGGCTGCGCGAGCTGCTCGGCCACACCCCGCTCGAGGTCGCCGCGGGCTGTCTCCTCGGCGTGGCGGTCGGCATCGCCGCCACGCTGTAGCCCTTCGCTCCTGCGTGCGGGAGCAGGACGCGGCCTTACAGGTCGTAGCTGACGGAATCGAGCGTGTCAAGCGGGAACATGATCACCCGCTTGCGCTGGTGGCAGCGACCGATGAGGTACCAGGATTCCTCGTGCGGCATCATGATGTGCGGGTCGACGATCGGCTCGGTCAGGTAGCCGATTCCTACGCGGGAGAGGTACTTGAGCTTGATGGTCTGCTGCCTGACGAGGGCGTCGGCGAGATGGGCGAAGACGTCCGGGGTCGGCCCGTAGTCATCCTCAGCGCGGGGCGTGAGTGCCTTCCGTGCGAGCGGCTGCAGGGGCACGGGGAAGGCACACGGCAGCCGGGCGCTGAGATCGCGGATCGCCTCGGCCGGCATCGCGGGGTCCTGCAGCGCATGCTCCATCAGCAGGTACAGCGGGTAGACGTCCCGCAACGTGAGCTGGCCTTGCGGCTCCGCCGTGTTGAACCGGTAGCCGTGAACACGCATCAGCGGGAGACCGATCTCCTCGCGAATGATGTTGAGGTCAGCCTGGAGTTGGCGCTCGCTCAGAGAAAAGCGCTGCGCGAGCTCCGAGCGGTTCAGCCCGGGCTGCCGGGCGACGAACTCGGCAATCGCCCAGATTCGAATGTACCGATCCGCGACGAGGCGCTTTCGCTCCACGGGCCGCCTCCGCCTACTGGCTATGGAAGGCCTGCGCACCTGCCTTCGTGGGGCGAGCAAGCGCAAATAAAACCGACGCCCACCACGCGGTGGGCGTCGTGTCATCCTCAAGGATGGATCGGCGAGCCTTTCGGCTCTTCGGTACGCCGGGGGGGA
>JAXDLH010000331.1:0-7375 GCA_034666705.1 Chloroflexota bacterium | reverse complement strand
ACGGGCACCGTGATCGTGCCGCTGAGTGTGAGATTGCTGGCCAGAAAGGCCGCCGCGGCCGGATCGGCCGTAATGTGTGGGGCCGCATTGAGCGTTCCCAGGTCGGCATCCAGGTCGAGCCCGCCGGCCGCGTAGAGCGCGCGAACCTCGGCGGCGTTGCGGGAACGGGCGAGCTGCGCCCGGTAGTCGACGTCCGTGTTCCAGGAGGGGTTGCCGCCGGCTCGCTCCTCCAGCTCGGCGCGCAGGCCGAAGCCGAACAGGAGGTCCCAGAGGGTGAGCCAGCTGGTTTGCGCCTGCAGTTGCGTGGCGTAATCATCCGCCGCCGGCTCCGAGTTCTGGGGGTCGTACCAGCCCGGCACGTCGAACAGCGCGACGACCAGCGCGAGCCGCGCCCGCCCCGCCGGCGTGGCCCGGGCGCGCTCTACCGCCGCCCGCGCCGTATCGACGTTGGCCTGCGGGTTGCCGACGCGGACGAGATCGAGCGATGCGGACGGCGCCAGGAGCGTCTTCAGCACGAATGCGCCGTCGAGTGCGGCGTTCCAGCTCCCGATACCGCCGGCCATGACCCCGCACGTCGGCATCGCCGCCGCGAAGCGCGCCGGCGCGCGCTCGATCAGGCCGGCGGTGATGAGGCCGCCCATCGAGGTGCCCCAGGCGATCGTGCGCTGGGGCTCGCCGTACTGCCCCACGAAGTAGTCGAGCAGAGCGAGTTGATCGTCCATCGCCTCGGCGACCGCCCACCCGGTGCTCCGGTAGGCGGAGCCGGCGAGCGCGTAGCCAGTGGCGACGAGCGCGATGCGGGTGGCCGGATCTGGTGCGTCGACGGCCGGGTTATCGGATCCGGGGATGACATAGCCGTGGCTGTAGAGCAGGAGGGTGCCGTTCCAGTTCGCCGGCACGTCGATTCGATACGCCGCGCCGCCGAGCGTGCCCTGATCGAGGGTTGGCTGCTGGCCCGAGGGCGCACCGAAGGTGTCCGACGCCCCGAGCCCCGAGGCAAGCAGCGCGCATACGCTCACCGCCGCGAGGATGCGGGCGATGCGGCGCTTTGCGAGGGCTCGGTTGGCGGCAGCTCCGTAGCTCACCTATGCAGTATTCACCGGACGGCTAGAGTCGCGCAGCCCTTACCCGGGCCGTGAATTCGCCGAAACGCAACCAACGACCGACCCTGGTGAAGCGCGCCCACCCGTTTGTGGTGAGGCGCCCCCACCCGTACGTGGTGGGGCGCCCTCAACTCCTCGTCGTAGACGGCCAGCACTTGCGTAGGATGGGCGTCCTCAACCGTTCGTGGTGAGGCCCCCTTAACCGTTCGTGGTGAAGCGTCCTCAACCGTTCGTGGTGAGGCTCTCGAACCACGGACCCGGCGCAACCAACATTGCATTCCCCGGTCCGCCCCTTCGACAGGCTCTTCGAGAGCCTCAGGGCGAACGGTTTCACCGGCCCACAGCGAGTCGGCATTAGTCCTGGGGCCAGTGGACCTCATGGGGCTCCGAGACGATCATGCCGTGCGGCGACTTGCCCATGCGCACCGCGCCACGGGCCGTGGTTTTCACCGTGTCGCCCCACTCGAAGTGGTAGCGGCCGTCGGCCGTGGCGATGCCCGGCTTGCAGATGTAGACGCCGTTCTCCGGGATCGTCGCGTCCCACGCGCGCTTCGTCCCCTCGTACACGTCATTCGGGCCGGCCGAGCCGCCGTCGAGCACGAGCGGATGGTCATCGCCAAGGCCGCGGCCGTGCAGCGTCATGCGCGCCCGGCACTCGGCGAACGGCCCGCTGGAGGGTGACACCTCGCGGCCGAGGGCGCGCGTCTTCTCGATGATCTGGCCGATCGTCACGCCCGGTTTCAGGAACGCCAGGATCTCGTCATACATCTCGGCGTGCATCTTCGACAGCTCGAGGACCGCCGGGTCGCACTCGTGTACGGCCAGCGGCCGGAGCTGCTGCGCGCGGTAGCCGATGATCGACGACTCGATTTCCTTAAGAATCAGGTCGCCTTTCTCCAGCGGACGCATCGTCGGCCGGGTCAGGGTGCGGCCAGGGTTGTGGCCGCTGATCCAGTTGAAGTGCACCGACAGCTCGCTGCCGCGCACGAACATCGCATGCATCGTCTCGGCCCACACCACGTAGTCCGGCACGCCCGGTTGCGCCCAGTAGGCCTGCGCCTCGAGGCCCCGCTCGATCAGATCGACCGAGCGCTGCAGCACGTCGATCTCCTCCTGGCTCTTGACCTGGCGCACCTCTTGCAGCAGGTCCGAGGCCGGCACGAACTCGGCGTTCGGCAGCGCCTCGCGCAGCGCCTCGAACGTGCCGTGGAAGATGGTGCCCTCGGGGGTCCGGGTGCCGAAGCCGAGCCCGGAGACGCCGATGCGGCCGTTCTGGAGGCCGAGCTCGAGCAGCCGCTCGGCCATACCCTTCCCGTAACGGCGATTCACCTCGCGCACGTCGGTTACCCAATCCTGGATCTTCGCGCCCCAGCGCTCCTTCGCGGAGGTCGCCACGACTGTCACGTCGCCGTCGAGTGGGAACACCACGCCGATCGAAGCGTCGGCGCCACCGCCGGCATGCGACAGATAGCGCGCATCGGCCTGCCAGTCGGTCGAGTTCCCCAGGTTAGGCGGCGCCACGAGGGCGTCGAGGCCTTCGCGCGCCATCGCTTCGCGTACCGCTTTCCAGCGGCGGTCGCGCTCGGCGATCGAGAACCGCTGGTACGGCTGCATCTGCACGTTCGCTTCAGTCATCTCCCGCTCCTTGCGATGTGGTCGGGTATGCAGGGGGGCGCGCCTGTCCCCGCTCCCCTTGCGGGCCATAGCGCGCGCTCCGCGTCGGTTGGGTTGTTGCGAAGTTGCCTGGCTTTCGCGACAGACATAGCCCCCTCCCTAGCCCTCCCCCGCAAGGGGGGCGGGGACAGGAAGGTCACGCCAGGTCCCATTGGTAGCAATCCCAGGTCGTCGTGTTCTGGCCGCTGGAGTTCGGTCGCGGCCGGGCATTCAATAGGCTCTTGTGCACGGCTACTGGCTCCGCCTGGTAGTACAGGGGCAGTGCCGGCATCTCGTCGGTGTATACCTTGGCGATCTGGGCCAGTAGCTGGTTCTTCTGCGTCTGGTCGAACGAGGCTTCGATCTGGTCGAGCAGTCGGTCCGCCTGCGGGTTGTTCCAGCGGGAGGTGTTATCCCCCAGGTAGTGGTTCGCGGCGGTTGGGATAAAGGTCGAGTGCCAGCGGCGGTAGAGCGCTGCCACCGTGGTCGAGCCGCCGAGGATCGACACGCCCCTGTAGTTGGCCTGCTCGGTCGCATCGTTGTAGACCGAGCTCGCCACGTTGTCGATCGTGGTGCGCACGCCCACGTCCTTCCAGAAGTTCGCCATGGCGCTCTGGACGTGCTGGTGCTCCTGGTTGCTCGCCGCCACGCGGTACGTGATCTCGAACTTATCCCCCGCCGCATTCGTCAACACGCCATCGCTCGCGCGGGTCCAGCCGGCGGCCTCGAACATCGCGAGCGCCTGCCGCGGGTCGAACCCGTACTTCGTGATGATCGGGTCCGCTTCCTTGTAGCCCGGCTCGTTCGGGTGCAGCAGACTGTGGGCGATGAACACTGAGTTGTTGAACAGCGTATGGTTGATCTCATCGCGATCCACGGAGAGCAGCAGCGCCTTGCGCACCCGGGCGTCCTGGAAGAGCGGGTTGTCCGGCTGCATGAACAGCCGCTGCAGCGAGACCGGCGTCCAGTACACCTTGCCCTCGCCCGTGCTCTCCCACTGCTGCTGCACCGTCTGACCGTCGTCGAAGGTGAGCCCGTACGCGCTTGCCATCTGGATCCGTCCCGAGAGCAGGGCGGTCAGGACACCCTGCGACCCCTCGTACTGGTAGAAGCTGATCGTGTCGATCTTCGGGCGGCCGAGGAAGTAGTCGTCGAACGCGCGGTAGAAAAAGGTGTTGTCCTCCGCCAGTTTCTCGAGCTTATACGGGCCAAGGCCGACGAAGCCGCCGTGGAAGAACTCGTTGCTGAGGATGCGCTCGCCCTGGCCCGTCTCCCACAGCGGCCGCACGATGTGCTCGGGATAGATCGTGAGGTCGGTGGTCGTGAAGACGTGGGCGTACGTGTTCGGGATCTTCCAGTGCATTACGGCGGTGTAGTCGTCCGGCAGGTCGATCGCGGTGACGTTTGTGTGGGCTGGGCGCTTCGTCATGGGGATCGAATTGTCCTGCGCCAGCTCCCAGCTAAAGCGCACGTCGCGTGACGTGAAGGGCCGCCCGTCGTGCCACTTCACGTCGCGGCGCAGCTTCCAGGTCACGGCCATGGTGCCGTCGGGGTTTACGACCCACGTTCCATCAGTGAGGGAAGGAAGCTGTGCGGCGAGCATCGGCCGCGGCACGCCGTCGTGGTCCATGACGCTGAGCGCGGTGTGGGCGATGTTCGCGCCCTCGGGCTGGTTGGTCGCCCCGATTCCCTGCACGTCGGGGATCCCCTTGAAGATGCCGTTGCCCGTGGCCAGGCCAATGGTCTTCGGCCCGGAGCGCGCCACCGCAGTCGGGGCCGCCGCACCGCCGGTGCTGGGTGCCGGCGCCGTCGTCGCCGAGGGCCCGGCCGCCGGCGCGCAGCCGTATGCCGCGAGGCCGGCGAGCGTCGTCAAGGAGGCGCCGAGGAACTTGCGCCGCGATAGTCGATTGCGCGTGATCTCGTCCATGGATACTCCTTGTGGCACGGCCCCCTCCCCCGATTTCGGGGGTGGGGAGTCACGCCAACATTAGTCACGACTCCCCCTTCCCGCGCCGGGAAGGGGGTGGGGGTTAGGGCCCCTCTACTCGCTAACCGACCAATCGTAGATGTTCCACGTGATGCCCTGCTGCGGGCCGTAGTTGCCGACCGGGCCCTTGACCTTGTTCTTGGCCAGGATAACCTCGACGTCATAGTACAGGGGCCCAATGCCAAGCACGTCCGTCATCCGCTGGTGCAGCGCGATCGTCGCCCGAGTGCGCTCCGCATCGTCGAACGAGGTGAGCACGGTATGCTGGAGCCGCTCGACGTCGGGATCGCTGAAGCCGCCTCGGTTGGCGCCAGCATACTTGTTGGCGGCCGTCGGGACGTTGTCCGCCGTGAAGATGAAGTTGTCGGCCGAGACCGAGCGCGCCGTCGTCTCGGCGCCAGGGAAGCTCTGACGCAGCTCGTTATCGCGCTGCCGCGCCGAGGGGATGATGAAGAGGCCGCCGCCCACGCCGATCGCCTTCCAGGCGTCGGAGATGATTGCAATCTCTTTCTCCCCGTTGTCGCCGGCGGTGGTCCACACGTCGATGGCGAGCGGCTGGCCCTGCGCGTTCAGGAGTGGGCTCCCAGGCTGCGCGGCGCGGTAGCCGGCGTCAGCCAGCGAGGCCGCCGCACGCTGTGGGTCGTACGGGTACTTGGTGACTGCCTGACTCACCTGGCCGAATGCTGGATCGGCCGGCAGGATGAACGTGTCGGCCGGCGTGCCGAGCCCCTGGTTCAGGGCGTCGACGAGCCCCTGGCGGTCGATGGCATACTCCAGCCCCTTGCGCACCCGTACGTCCGTTAGCGCCTGCTGCCAGTTCGGCACGGGCTTCTGCTGCCACTCGAGGTAGCGCATGCGCACTGCCCAGGTCTTCAAATATCCCTGCCCCTTGGAGACCCACTGCTCGCGGGCAACGACCGCATCGGTGCCGCGCACGCCCGGCGAGTTGATGAAGTCCACCTCGCCGGACAGCAGATTGGCGAGGATCGTGTTGGAGTCGGAGACGAAGCGGACGTCGATCGTGGCGAGCTTGGGCGGCCCCATGAACCAGTTGGGATTCGCCTTCGCGATCATGCCCGAGCCCGGATTCCAGCTCTCGATCCGGAATGGGCCGGTGCCCACGTAACTGCGCGTCCATTCGTCGCCGACGACGAAGGTCCCGTGGTCGCGGGCGAACTTGTCCGCAAGGATGTGGCGCGGCAGCGGATCGAGCTGCTGGTAGCCGAGGATGTTGGCATGGATGTACGGCACGGCCCAGTTGACGACGAGGGTGCCCGGGTCGGCCGCTTCGACCCCGCTCATGGAGGTCTCGGGCGTGCGATCGCGGACCGGGATGTCGTTGCTCAGATAGACCTGGAAGGCGAAGACGTAGTCGTCCGCGGTGAGCGGCGTGCCGTCGTGCCAGGTCACGTTGTCGCGCAGGTGGTATGTCGTCGTCATCGTGCCGTCCGGCCGGATGACCCAACCACCGTTCTCCTGCGTGGGGATCTCCTTCGCGATCAGCGGGTGCACGACACCCTCGAAGTCGTAGTAGGTCAACGTCGAGTTGAAGACCCAGTTGTACTCGTTGAGGCCGGAGCCCGACGCCAGCTTCGGCGAGAGGGTCTCGGGCTCGGTTGCCCAGGCGACCTTGAGCGTGCCGCTCGGTCCGGACTGCGCCGCCGGCGCGCTCCCGCCCCCGGGATTCGTGTCGCCTGATCGGGTGGTTCCCCCGGGGGCCGTTGACGAGCAGGCAAGGAGGACCAGGGTGGTCAAGCCAACGCTGAAGATGCGCACCCGTCGTGTGTTCATCACTCCAACTCCAGGCCGAGGCCGTGCGCCCGCGCCACGCGATACACCCAGGTGGCCACGGCGACGTCGTAGAACCCGACGCCCGGGCTGAGGAACAGGGTGATCTCGTCGTCGTGAGTCCGGCCCGGGTGTGTGCCAACGATGATCTCGCCGAGCTCTGCTTTGATGTGGTCCTCCGTAATCAGGCCGCGCTCGAGCATACCCATCAGGGGCTGGCGCGGCGGGTTGTCGTGCAACGTGCGCTCGCGGGTGCCGCAGAAGACGGTGCTCCGCAGCATCGTCTCCTCGTCGATCTCGCCCGGCGCGATCGAGTTGATGTGCTGGCCCGGCACGAACCAGTGGCCGTCCACCACTGGCTCGAAATGGGCGTTCGTGACGATCTGCACCACGTCCGCGCCGCGCACCGCCTCCTCGGCCGAGCCGACTGCCTGGAACGGGATGCCAAGGCGCTGCGTCATCATGGTCGCGAAGCTGGTGCGGTGGTCCGGCGTGGGCGAATAGACCTTGACGGATTCGATCGCGCGCGCGCCGCAGACGGCGGTGATCGCCTGCTCCATGATCTCGCCGCTGCCGATGCAGCACGCGGTGCGCGCGTCCTTGCGGGCGATCCACTTCGTCGCCAGGCCGCTCGGGCTGCCCGCGCGCACGCGGTGCATGCGTCGGTCCTCGATCACGGCCACGAGGTGCATCGTATTGAAGTCCCATAGGAAGGCGTGGCTGCCGAAGCCCGGGCCGCCGCGTACGGGGCCGTTCGTGGCGACGTGGATGCCCGCCATCTCCAGCCCCGGCATGATCGCCGGCAGAATGCGCATGTCGTGCGTCCAGTCCTGGCGGCGCACCT
>JAXDLH010000330.1:0-8369 GCA_034666705.1 Chloroflexota bacterium | reverse complement strand
TTAGAGGTGCCCCAGAGGTCGAACATCGCCGCTCCTTACCGGTCTCACGGGGCCGGCCTTTAAAGAAGCATGAGCTGCAACGCAACTCGCTGCGACACTATCGCACCGGGCGGTCCGGCCGGTCAACGTAAACCGTCGGCCCGGCGGTCACCGGCGGACTACGACCACACTGTGTACAATATCGCGGTTCTTTACGGCGGACTGCCTAAATCATCCGTCGGAACTCGGATAACAGGCATGATGCCTGGACAGTGAGGCAATCATCGTGCAATTCGCCCATCCGCCCCGTATGGGCGGTAGCGCTGTGAGCGTGGCGGACGCGTTACGGCTGGCGCTACCATCGGGCACGCGCGTGGTGCACGGCCAAGCGCAGCTCCAGCAGTCGATCCACTGGGCACGCGCCTTCATTTCCCGCCCCTGGGCAATCTCGGGTCTCGAGGATGCGGCCCTCGTCCTGCTCGCCGTCCGCGGCCTGAGCCGAACCGAGTTGCAAACCCTCCCGCGCCTCATCGACGCGCTCATCCTCTCGAATGTCGCCGCGGTGGCGCTCAACGACGATAGTCCCGACATCATCGAGGCTGCCTCACGCGATGAGGGCTTGCCAATCCTCGTTTTGCCCCAGAATGCAAGCCTGCAGGACGTCGAGCGCTCGGTGATCGGCCTGATCCTGGACCGCAATGGGCAGGTCCAGCGACGCGCTGGTGAGATCTACCAACTCCTGATTCAGCGCGCTCTCGAGGACGCGCCGGTTCAAACGATGGTAGAGGTCCTGGCCGAGGCAGCGGGACGGGCCGTCTTCCTCGAAGACGAGTACGGCGTGTTGCAGGCGGTAGCCAGCGCCGTCGACGCCAATGGACGCGGACTGCCAAGCGCCATCGAAGCGCCGGCGCTCTATTCGGCTCGGGAGGTGCTCGGCATCTCGACCGGCGCACCTGCCACCGCGGGGCAAACCACAAGCTGTATTCGGCGCATCCTGAGTAATGAAGCCTATACCGTGTATTCGTCACCTATCTCATTTGGCGGCACGGTAGCCGGCTTCCTGACCCTTCTTGGTCGGACCGCCGAGATGCAGGACCTCGACGAAGAGATCGTCGAGCGCGGGGCCTCGGCGTTCGCCTTCCCGATTGCAAAGCAACGGGCGATTGTCGAGACGCAGACGCGCCTGCAGGGCAGCTTTCTGGAAAACCTCTTCGCCGGCACGATCAACGACGAGGACGAGATCGCGGCCCGCGCCCGCTATCTCGGTCATAATTTGCGGGACGCTTATCTCACCGCCTGCCTCACACTCGACGAGCCGAAGAATGGACGCTCTGCCCTCGACGAGCGTCAACGGGCCGGACTGTGGTCGTCGTTTGTCGACCTGGCCCGCCGGGAGTTTCTCGAGCGCTGGCCACGCGCGTTGCTGCGGGAGCGTGGTGATGTCCTTGCCGTGTTGCTTCCCGTCGAGGCAGCGCTCGTCGACGATGATGCTGGCCCGGCATTCGAAAGCCTGCGCGTGCGCCTCGGGCGCCTGGTCGGCGAGACGACCGCCACGGTCGGGCTCGGCCGCAGGACGGCCGGACCGCGCGAGATCGTGCGGTCATACGCGGAAGCCGAGCAAGCCGCACGCATCGCGACCCAGTTCCTCGGCGGGAACCGGACGGCGACGTTCGAGGAGTTGGGCGTCTATCGAGTGATCGCGAAGGTCGAAGACCGGGGCACCTTGGAGGCGTTCCGCCGAGAATACCTGGGGCCGTTGGAGGAATACGACGCCCGGCACGCCGCCGAGCTCGTGGAGACCCTCGAGGGATTCTTCGCCTGCAATGGGAATCACGCGCGCGCGGCCGAGATGCTGCATCTCCACCGAAATACGCTGCTCTACCGCCTGGAGCGCATCGAAGTGCTCACCGGGCGCGATCTTTCCGATCCTGAGACGCGGCTCTCCATGCAGCTTGCGCTGAAGATTCGCCGCGTCTTTCCCACCATGGTGGCAAGCCCACCTACACAATCGCAAGGAGCACGAACATGAATGGGTCAACGCCGTCCAATGCAAGGCTCGACGAGGTGATGAATCAGGCCAAGGCTGAGGACGTGAAGTTCGTCAGCCTGCAGTTCACGGACATCATGGGCGTCGCAAAGAATGTGACGATCCCTTTCCATAAGTTCGGCGATGCGGTGAAGAACGGCCTGTGGTTCGACGGCTCGTCTATTGAAGGCTTCGCCCGGATCCACGAGAGCGATATGTACCTGGAGCCGGACCTGGGCACGTTTCGGATCATTCCGTGGGAGCGCGGCGACAACACGACGGCCCGCGTGATCTGCAACGTGTATACGCCGGATGGCGATGAGTTCCCGGGCGATCCTAGGCAGGTGTTGCGGCGCAACATCGCCGAGGCGACCAGCATGGGCTACGTGTTCCAGACCGGCCCCGAGCTCGAGTTCTTTCTCTTGAAAGCGAAGGAGCAGGGAGGGATCGAATCCCTGCCGCACGATCGAGCGAGCTACTTCGACGTCACCACGGACGAAGCGGCGGACGTGCGCAAAGAGATGGTGAACGCACTCGAGGGGTTTGGGATCGTCGTGGAGGCGAGCCATCACGAAGTAGCCACCGGCCAGCATGAAATCGACTTCCGCTACGCCGACGCGCTAACGACCGCCGACAACGCGGTGACGTTCAAGGTCACGCTCAAGGCAATTGCACAGCGGCACGGCCTCCATGCGACCTTCATGCCAAAGCCGTTCTATGGAATCAACGGCTCGGGTATGCACACCCACCAGAGCCTCGCATCCCCGGAGACTGGCGCCAACCTGTTCCACGAGCCGGAGGATGAGTACGGGCTGTCGGCCGTGGCGCGCCACTACATTGCCGGCCTGTTGGTCCATGCGCGCGGGATGAGTGCGATCCTCGCGCCGCTCGTAAACTCATATAAGCGGCTCGTCCCTGGCTATGAGGCGCCCGCCTATATTAGTTGGGCGCGAATCAACCGCTCGGCGCTCGTTCGCATTCCACGGATCGTGGCGCGCCGGCCTGAATCGACTCGCGTTGAGCTCCGCTGCCCCGATCCGAGCTGCAACCCATATCTCGCATTCTCCGTGATGCTCGCCGCGGGCCTCGATGGCATTCGCCGCCAACTGCCATTGCCGCAGCCGATCGAGGAGGACCTGTTCCACTTCGACGAAGCAATGATGGCGAAGCACGCAGTGGGCACGCTGCCCGGGTCGCTGGTCGAGGCACTCGACGAGCTGCAGCGGGACGAGGTGATCATGGCTGCCATCGGCGAGCACGTAGCGGAGTGGTTCATCGAGGCGAAGCGCCAGGAGTGGGACGACTACCGCCTGCGCGTCACCCCGTGGGAGATCGAGCACTATCTCGAGACGTATTGAGCATCCACGCGGCTCGCCTCGTGCTCCCGCTCCAGGCGCTCTCGGACTGTTCTTCGGCACGTGGCGATCGATTGAGGAGAATTACGCCGCGTCCACCGATGCGAGGTGGATCGCGACAGTGCCCATGCCGACGCGCCGATAGGTGACGTGGTCGAAGCCGGCTCCGTGGAACAAGTCGGCGAGACGATCGGCACTGGGAAATGGATCGACCGAGGCTGGCAGGTACCGATAGGCCACCGGATCGCCACTGATGAGCTGGCCGATTCGCGGCAGCAGTTGGCGGCAATAGAGCTGGATGAATGGAGCAAGCAGTCCTGGCGCAAGGGGTGTCAGCTCCAGCGCGACGGCCCGCCCGCCCGGCCGCAGCACACGCCGCATCTCGGCGAGGCAACGCGGCAAGTCCGCCGTGTTGCGCAGCAGAAAGCCGCTCGTCACCACGTCGAATGAGGCATCGGCGAATGGCAGATTGAGAGCGTCCGCCACGAGGGGCTCGACGGCATTCACATGACGTCGCACGAGCTTGCGGCGCGCCGCTTCAACCATCGGGATGCAATAGTCGGCAGCCACGACCTCGCGGGCGCCCTGGGCGCGCAGTTCGATGGCGAAGTCGCCGGTGCCCGTCGCGAGGTCCAGGGCGCAGGTCCCCACGGGCCGTGCGAGCCTCACGGCCAGCCTGCGCCAGTAGATGTCCTGCCCCCCGGTCATGATGTGGTTCATCACGTCGTAGCGGGGGACGATACGCCCGAACATCTCACGCACGCGCTCCGCGCGGTCCGGCCCGGTGAGCGGAAGCTCCTCAACCGGCATTCTCACTCGGAAACCTCGAGATCGAGCTCCTCGGCCGTGCCGTGCGTGTCAGCCCACAGCCGGCGCGACGCTGTGCGCGCAGCGTCGAAGTCGAATCCGCGCCGTGCCAGGAAGGCGCCCATCAGACGGCCGAACTCGCGTTCGTCCGCGAGTATCAGACTTCGCGCCTTCCGCTCGCCCGCGCGGTAGGCCGCAGCCTCCTGATCCTCGGCGACGGGCTCCAGCACCGTATCGACCGCATCACGCTCCACCCCTTTCTGGCGCAGCTCGGCGCGCAGGGCCCGCGGGCCACGCGGATGAAACGTTTGCCGCTGCTGGACCCAGTACGCGGCAAACTCCGTGTCGTCCACAAGTTGGTGGTGCGCCAGCCGCTCGACCGCCCCTTCGATTGCGGCAGGCTCATGGCCATACTCGCCCAGACGGCGGCGCACCTCGGCGATGCTGCGTGGCCGCGCCGCCAGGAAATGCAGCGCTTGCTGATATGCGCGATCGGCGGCGTCGCGGGCTAGCAATTCCCGGATGGACGGAACGTCGAGCTGCTGGCCTTCGCGAAGCGCCATGCCGAGGTCAGCAGCGAGCGAAAACGCATAGGCACCGTCGAGGTGCACGTTGACCCGTTCGGATCCCGCGCGCTTCTGGAATGCGACGCGCGTGACCGTTCCGCTCGCCCCCTCGCCCTGCTCCCAGGGCGTTCTCGCGCGCTCGGTCGGACTACTCCGCTTCTTCCTCAACAAGGTCATTGGACACCTCGCCGTCGCCGACGGCCACGTTCAGCGGCGCGACGCCAACCGCCACCTGGCGGATCTGCCGCTCGATCTCGTCGGTCATCTCGGGATTGCGCCGCAGGAACTCCTTCGCGTTCTCGCGGCCCTGGCCGAGCCGCGTCTCGCCATAAGAGAAGAATGCACCGCTCTTCCGGACGATATCCATGTCGCTGGCGACGTCGAGCAGGCTGCCCTCGCGGGAGATCCCTTCGTTGTACATGATGTCGAATTCGGCGGTCCGAAATGGCGGCGCCACCTTGTTCTTCACCACCCGCACGCGCGTCCGGCTGCCGATGACGGTGGTGCCCTGCTTGATCGAGTCGATGCGGCGAATGTCGAGTCGCACCGACGCGTAGAACTTCAGCGAGCGGCCGCCCGGCGTAGTTTCCGGGTTGCCAAACATCACGCCGATCTTTTCGCGGAGCTGGTTCGTGAAGATCACCGAAGTCTTGGAACGGCTGATGGCGCCGGTGAGCTTGCGCAGCGCCTGCGACATCAGCCGCGCCTGCAGGCCGACGTGGGCGTCGCCCATGTCGCCTTCGAGCTCGGCGCGCGGCACCAGTGCCGCGACCGAGTCGATGCACACCACGTCGAGCGCGCCGCTGCGCACCAACGCCTCGGCGATCTCCAGCGCCTGCTCGCCCGTGTCCGGCTGCGAGATCAGCATGTCAGTCACGTTCACGCCGCAGTTCTGGGCGTACACCGGATCCAGGGCGTGCTCGGCGTCGATCAGCGCCGCCACGCCGCCCCCTTGCTGCGCATGCGCGATGATGTGCTGTACCAGCGTCGTCTTACCCGACGACTCAGGCCCGTATATCTCGGTCACCCGGCCCCGGGGAATGCCGCCCACGCCCAGCGCAATGTCGAGCGCGATCGCCCCTGTGGGGATCACGTCGACGGCCATCCGGTCCGCGGCGTCGCCAAGACGCATGATCGAGCCCTTGCCAAAGCTCTTCTCGATCTGCGCCAGGGCCACATCCAGTGCTCGCTCCCGTTCCTTTTCCAGCACCATTCCTCTCACTCCTCTTCAATGCATGCCGAGAGACGCCGGGGATTGTAGCACATTCGTTCTATTTTGGCCGATTTCGTGCCTCTTCCGGAATGCTCGCCATTTCGCCAACCAGCAGTTCGAGCGCGGCCCGCACGCTGGCGGCGCGCACCGCGGCGCGGTCGCCAGGCCACACGTCTCGCCGTACGACCGTTCGCACTGGTGTGGACACACCGATGAACACGAGACCGACCGGCTTGTCCGGGGTCGCACCCCCCGGCCCGGCGATCCCCGTGATCCCGACGCCCAAATCCGTGCCGAGCCGCGACTGCACGCCCTCCGCCATCGCGCGCGCCGTGGGCTCACTCACCGCGCCATGCTCTGCGAGCACATTCGCCGGCACGCCGAGCAGGGCCTCCTTGACCTCGTTCGAGTAACTCACCACCCCACCCAGGAAGAACGAGGAGACGCCCGCTCGCTCGGTGATTGCCGCGGCGAGGCTCCCGCCAGTGCAGCTCTCTGCGACGGCGAGGGTAAATCCTGCCCGGTCGCACGCCTCGGCAAGCGACTCCACAAGCATGGCAACCCCGTCTGGTGCGCCGTGCGTCACTTCATACCTCGACGCTCGGCGCCGACGCGCGTGTCCACACGTCGCGACTGGCGGAGGATGATTGGCTGTGGCCGCGCACCTTCGCGCGAATCCTCGTTGACCGGTGCCGCGTGCAAATCATAGTCGTCTGCACTCGCAATGCAGACCCGGAGAAGTGACCCGGGGTCAGCGATGCCATCCACGAGCACCACGCCATCGATCTCCGGCGCATCGCGGAATGAGCGCGCCACGGTACGGTGAATGCCATCGCGCCCGCGCACGCTGCCTTCGACCAGCACCTCGAGCTCCTGGCCCACGAAGCCGGCATTGATCTCGCGTGACAATCGCCGGGCCTGCAGCATCAGCTCACGCCGGCGCCGCTCCTTGCGCGCGTCCGGCACCTGGTCGGGCATGTCGTACGACGGCGTGCCCTCCTCGCGGGAGTACGCAAAGACGCCCACGCGATCGAAGCGCAACTCCTCGAGCGACCGCTGCAGGTAGGCAAACTCCGCTTCCGTCTCACCGGGGAAGCCCACGATGAACGTGGTGCGCAGCGCAATACCTGGAATCCGCTCGCGAATCCGGTGGACGAGCTCCTCGACGCGACCGTGTGGACGCTTCATGCGGCGCAGCACGTCGGGATGGGTGTGCTGAAGCGGCATGTCGAGATAGCTGCAGATTTGGGGAAGCTCGACGATCGTCCTCAGCAGCTCATCGCTGACATGCTGCGGGTATGCATACAGAATGCGTACCCACGGCATCTCCGGGACCTCGGCTGCCAGACGACGCAAGAGGTGGCTCAGCCCATGCAACTGACCACGGTCGCGGTAATAGGCGGTGGTGTCCTGGCCAACCAGCACGATCTCTTTCACGCCGGCTTCGGCCAGCTCACGCGCCTCTTGAATGACGAGATCCTCATCTTTGCTGCGCATGCGCCCCTTCATTGTCGGGATCGCGCAGTAGGTGCAGGTGGCATCGCAGCCGTCGGAGAGTTTGAGGTAAGCACTCGGCCCATGCGCGGCGCGGCGCGGCATTACGAGGTCCGACCTCGGGGCTACGCCGTCACCTACGTAGATTGGCGGGAGCGCCGGATCGGCGTCCAGCCGCTCGATTACGCTGCGCGCCACCCGTGGACTGCCGGTGCTGGGTCGCTCGGCTACTGCGTCGAGCAAGCGCGGCATCTCGGGCCATCGGTGGACACCCACGAGCGCATCGACCTCCGGGATCTCCGCGGCCACCTCAGCGGCATACCGCTCGATCAAGCAGCCGGAGGCGACAAGGATCTGGCCCGGTCGCTTGTGCGCGGCGAGGCCGAGGATCGCGTCGATCGACTCCTGCTTCGAGGCGCCGATGAAGCCGCACGTGTTGACGATGACGACGTCGGCGTCGGCCGGGTCGGCCACGGATTCGCGGCCATCGCGCACCAGCACCTGCTCGATCCCCTCGGAATCCACGACATTCTTCGTGCATCCAAGGGTGACGATGCTGAAAGTACGCCTGTGCTCGGAAGTTTCGGTCACTTCTGCTCCACGTTTGCGGTGGCTCTACGTGCGGCCGACATCCCAGGACGCATCCAGCACTTGGCCGTTGCTCCCGAGCTTTCCTTGCGGCACACCGTTGACGGTCACGTCCAGCCCACCAGCGTTCCCAACACGCATCTTGATGGACTGGTCTCCGGTAAAGCTCTTGTTCTGGCCCGCCGGCACGTTCTCGGCGAGCACTGATTTGCCGTCCACCCAGACCTGCAGCCAGGTACGGTCCGTGACGCGCGCGTCGACGATCACTCCGGTGATCGGTGTCGGGCTCGGCGCTGGCGTCCCGGTCGGTTGGGGTAACGGAGTTGCCTGAGGCGTCAACA
>JAXDLH010000329.1:0-22374 GCA_034666705.1 Chloroflexota bacterium | reverse complement strand
AGGATCGGGATAGGCACTATTCCAAAAGGAGCACTGCCGTGGCACAAACGATCGAGCGCACGACGGCGCTGACGGCGAGCGAGCACGAGGCCATCGAGCGAGAGCTTCGCATCGAGTGCGCAGCGGCGTATCGGCTGGTGGACCACTACGGGTGGACCGACCTGATCTATAACCACATCTCCGTGCGGCTGCCGGGGCCAGAGGATCGCTTTCTGATCAATCCGTTCGGCATGCTCTACCGCGAGATTCGGGCATCCGACCTCATCGTCATCGACCCCGAAGCGAACGTCATCG
The DNA here is from genome assembly GCA_034666705.1 of Chloroflexota bacterium. Lineage (GTDB taxonomy): Bacteria > Chloroflexota > UBA6077 > UBA6077 > SHYK01 > JAXDLH01. The sequence continues at coordinate 22,080 of JAXDLH010000329.1, read as the reverse complement.
GCGACCGCAGTCGGCCAGTGAATCCGGCGGGCTTCATCATTCATAGCGCGGTGCACGAGGCGCGACGGGACGTGCAGTGCGTGATCCACACGCACACGAGCTATGGCGCCGCGGTCTCTGCGATGGCGTGCGGACTGCTGCCGCTTTCGCAGTTCGCCATGCCCTTTTACAATCGCCTGGGCTACCACGACTACGAAGGGCTCGCCGTAACCCCCGACGAGAAGGCCCGCCTGGTGCACGATCTAGGCCAGCATCAGGCGATGCTCCTCAAGAATCACGGGATCCTCACGGTAGGCCGCACCGTGGCTGAGGCGTTCGAGACGCTGCACTATCTCGAGCGGGCCTGCGAGATCCAGGTGAAGGCGCAATCGGCCGGCACCCCGCTGGTAACTCCTCCGATAGAGGTCTGCGAGCATGCCGCCGGTCAACTCGCGCCGTACCTGGATGGCGCCCGCGCCTGGCCCGCCCTGATTCGACTCCTGGACGAGAAGGACTCGTCGTACCGAGGGTAGCGCATGCCAACCCGCCGAATCACCTCAGATTATCGACCGCGCCGCTTTTGCGAGGCGATTGTGCTCGCCGCAGCCGTGATGCGGCCCCCCCGGCGTCGGTATGCTAATACCGTGCGCCTTGGCCCGGGAGCAGAATCGTGGAGTCGCCGCTGGCCGCGCATCGCCGCCGTCGCGAGGTCGACGATATCGCGTGGCGCATCGCTGAGATCCACGAGCAGATCGCCGAGATCCAGCGCCTGATTCAGGCACTGCCTGCCGCCGACCAGACGAACGCCACGTTCCTCATCGGCTTGCAGGGGCTCGTGGCTCGAGGCCGCGATGAGTTGGCGCGCCTGGGCTTGGAGCTCGAGGCGCTCGCGGCGGCGACCGGCGGTGAGCGATCCACGGGCATCGCCCAGGCGCCCGGCGAGCCACCCCTGGGCGTAGCGCCTACGCCTTCCGGCGTGACTCCCAACGGAGCGGCGCCACCTTCGAATCATGCCGCCGCGCTCCCGTTGCCCGAGTCCCCCCAGCCTACCGGTATTGGCAGCGGCGGCGGGCCTCCGCCTCCCACCGTGCAGGCCCAAGGTCCCCTGGCTCTGCCAGTGCCTTCTCCACCGGAATGGGTGGATCCACGTCCCCAGCCTGCCGTCAGCCCGGTGCTGGTCGCAGTGCTCGCCGCGGTCAGCGCCGTCGGACTCACTCTGGGACTCGTGGCCATCGCACTCGTCGGGGCGCTAATGACCGGCATGATTGTGCCCCACTCGCTTGCCGGGGGTGCACCGGCAGCAGCCACGACACTCGCCGTCCCGACGCTGCGGCCGCCAGCAACGCCAATCGCCGCCTCTCCCGATGGCGTGCGCGCCACCGACGTGCCCTCATCTCCCACCGTCGGTGCACCACTGCCAGCGCCGGTGCCGCCGCAACTGGCGTCCGACCCAACCCCGGCGTCGCCTGAGGAACCGGCAGCCACGTTGGCTCGCGTCGCCGAGCCCGATCCCTCCGCAGAGGAGGCGACGGAGGCCACAGTCGCGCTGGTGGCGGACGGGCCAGGCGCCGCGGCGAACCCGGCCCTGACAGACGAGCCGCTCGGCGACCCTGGCTCAGTGGCGGATGAGGAGTCAGGTGGAGATCGGGACCAGGTGGCGGAGGAAGCTCCCGTCGTCGCCCGCGACCCGGCCGTCGGCAGTGCCATAGTGCGCGCCGGCCCATTCCGCGGCGTCCGCCTCCGCGAGGCGCCATCGACGTCGGCGCCCATAGTGGCCATCGTGGACAACGGCACGGCCGTGGAGTTGCTCGCAGGATCGAGGCGCGCGAACGGCTACCCCTGGGCCAGGATTCGAACTTCGGACGGTCAGGAGGGTTGGACAATCGCCACCGCCCTCGCGCCCACATAAAGCCGATCACTCGCCACTCAGCGACCTCACCAGCCAGGCTCATCTTGACTCGGCCCACGCCAGCCGCCTACGCTGTGCGTGGCCATCCGGGCTTGTCCTCCCCAGGTAACTCTTGACCCAGCGCCGTCAGCGACGGAAGCGGAGGAGCCATGTCCACCACGGTCCAGCTACCCTCGGGCCCGCCAGGACATTTCCTCCTGGGCCACGTGCCTGAATTCCGCGCGGACCCGATGGGGCTCCTCACCCGGTGCGCGCGCGAGTACGGCGATTTTGTGCCGCTCCGCTTCGGGCCCATGCGCATGATCCTGCTCAGCAACCCTGAGTACCTCGAGTACGTCCTGGTTGCCCACCCCCGTGATTTCATCAAGTCGCTGTCGTTTCGTGCCATGCGGCCGTTCGGCGGGAATGGGATCTTTCTGAGCGAGGGTGACTTCTGGCTGCGGCAGCGGCGGCTCGTGCAGCCGGCGTTTCACCGGGAGCGCATCGCTGCCTACGGCGACGTGATGGCGGGCTACGCGGAAGAGATGGTCGCCACGTGGCAGAGCGGCGAGACGCACGGCATCCAGCCTGAGATTGGCGGCCTCGCCATGCGGATCGTCGCCAAGACTCTGCTCGACGTCGACGTGCGTGGCGAGGCGGCTGAGCTGCGGGTGACCCTCGCGGCTGCGTTTGCCGCCCTCAACGCCCGCGTGAGCAGTATCTGGCTGCTGTTGCCCGAGTCGTTGCCGATTCCATCGAATCGCCGAATGCGCGCCGCGATTCAGCGGCTCGACGAGATCGTCTATCGGATGATCGCCGAGCGACGCGCCAGCGGCGGAGACCGCGGCGACATGCTCTCGATCCTGCTGCGCGCGCAGGATGAGGACGACGGCACCATCATGAGCGACTTGCAGGTGCGAGACGAGGCGATGACGCTGTTCGTGGCCGGGCACGAGACGACCGCCACCACCCTCACCTGGGCCTGGTACTTCTTGTCGCAGTACCCGGAGATCGACGCAGAGCTGGCGGCCGAGGTGCAGGCGGTGCTTGGCGGGCGCACCCCGACCGCGGCCGACGTTCCAAACTTGCGATTTACCAAGATGGTGATCGACGAGACGCTGCGGCTCTACCCAGCGGTGCCGGCGCTGGGTCGCGAGCCCGTGAAGGACTGCGAGATCGGCGGCTATCCGATTGCAAAGGGCACGCAACTCATGATGGGAATGTGGACGTTGCACCGCGATGCACGCTTTTTCGATGAGCCGGACGAGTTCCGGCCACACCGGTGGGCGGATGGGCTGGCCGAGCGGCTGCCCCGGTTTGCATACTTGCCCTTCGGCGGGGGGCCGAGGCAGTGCATCGGCTCCTCATTCGCATTAATGGAGGCGATCCTGGTCCTGGCCACGATCGCGCAGCGGTTCCGCCTTACGCTCGCGCCCGGCGAAGTCGTGGAGACGTGGGTGGCGCCGACCGTACGCCCCAAGGGAGATCTCAGAATGGTCGTCGAGCACCGCTGACCGATGCGTCCGTTTGATCTGCTCCAGCCCCAGACCGTCGATGAGGCCGTCGCCCTGCTCGGCGAGCAGGGGGACGATGCTCGCGTCATTGCCGGCGGCGCCATGCTCACGATTCTGTTGCGGCAGCGCATCATTGCGCCGAGCGTGCTCGTCAGTATCGCCGATATCGCTGGGCTCGATAGCATAGAAGCAAACGATGGCGGTCTGCGCATTGGCGCCAATGCCACACTGCGCAGCCTCGAGCGCTCGTCTGAGGTGGCAGAGTGCTGCCCCGTGCTGCGGGAGGCGCTGGGTCTGGTGGCGAACGTCCGCGTGCGGAACGTGGCCACCATCGGCGGGCACCTCGCCCACGCCGACCCCCACCTCGATTTGCCGCCGGTGCTGCTGGCGCTCGACGCTTCGGTGCGGGTGCGTGGCTCCGCTCGCGAGGGCAGCATCCCGCTCGGCGAGCTGATCACCGGCTACTACGAGACGGCACTCGGGCCGGATGAGCTCGTGGTCGGCCTCGACATCCCGCCGCTCGGCGCGGGCTGGCACGGCACGTATTTGAAATACTGCTCGCTGACGCCGACGGACTGGCCGACGGTCGGCGTGGCCGCATTTCTGCTCCCGGCGGGCGACCGGCTGGCCGACGTGCGCATCGTCGCGGGCTCCGTCGCGGACCGGCCGCTGCGCGTGCCCGAGGCCGAAGCGCTGCTGCGTGGCGCACGGCCGACCGCCTCGGCGGTGGCGGAGGTCGCGCGGCGCTACGCGCAGGCCGCCGATCCGCTGGAGGACGTCCGGGGCTCGGTTGAGTACAAGCGCACGGTGACCGAGGTGTACGTGCGGCGCGCATTCGCCGAGGCCGCGCGACGAGCGGGGATGAGCATCGCAGGATAACGGGAAGGCCCTCTCCCCCGACCCCTCCCCCAATCCTAGGGGAGAGGAGCAATAGCAATGTCCGGAGCGACGTCCCCTCTCCCGGTTTCGGGAGAGGGGGTGGGGGAGAGGGCCATCCTCGGGTCAGCGGGGGAGGGTCATTTAGGCGCAACGGGGGTAAGTGCCGTGCCAACGATCATCGGAACAGACCAGCCGCGGTTGGAATCGGTCGCGAAGGTCACGGGCCAGCTCGAGTTCGTCGACAACCTCGAGCTGCCGGGCATGCTCCACGGCATGCTGCTGCGCAGCCTCGTGGCCCACGGTCGCATCCGCCGCGTCGACGCCAGCCGCGCCCGGCGGCTCCCGGGGGTCTACGCCGTGCTCACCGGCGCCGACCTGCTCGCCATGCCGATCGACCCGTACACTGGCCCCGCCTTCAAAGACCAGACGCCGCTCGCCATCGATAAAGTGCGTTACGTCGGCGACCCGATCGCCGCGGTGGCCGCCGTCGACCGCGAGACTGCCGAGGAAGCGCTGGAGCTGATCGACGTCGAGATCGAGGAGTTGCCGGCCGTGTTCGACGTGGTCGCGGCGCTCGAACCCGGCGCGCCCCTCATCAGCGAGCGCCTCGTGCCCGCCGGCACTTTCGCCGACCTCATCGAGCTGATTGGTGGCGAGGACGTGGCCGCCACGAGCAATGCGTGCTTCCAGTACAAGCTGCGGCGTGGCGACGTGGAGCAGGGGCTGCGCCGCGCCGACCGCGTCTTCACCCACACCTTCTCCAACCCACCGAGCCAGCACGCCGACCTCGAGTACCACTGCTCGGTCGCGCAGTGGACCGGCGGCGACAAGCTGCACGTCTGGTCGGCGACCCAGAGCCCCTCGTACGTGCGGATCATGTTGAGCAACATGTTTCACCTGCCCGAGTCGCACGTGCGCGTGGAGGTGCCGTACCTCGGCGGCGGCTTCGGCAGCAAGCTCTATATGAAGCTCGAGCCGATCGCGTCGATCCTGGCGCGCGCGGCCGGTCGCCCGGTGAAGGTCCGCCTCAGCCGGCGCGAGGAGTTCCTGACGATTACCAAGCATGGCCTCACCGCCGAGCTCAGGACTGGGGTGACCAACGACGGCCGCATCCTCGCACGCGACTGCCGCATCATGTGGGACACCGGCGCCTACGCCGACATTGGCCCGCGTGTGACGCACAAGTCGGGCTACACCAGCGCCGGGCCGTATGACATCCCGAACGTGCGGATCGACTCGTTCAGCGTCTACACCAACAAGCCGCCCGCGGGCGCCTTCCGCGGTTTCGGCATCATGCAGGTCTGTTGGGCGTATGAGTCGCAGATGGACATCATTGCGAAGGAGATGGGCTGGGACCCGGTCGAGTTTCGCCTGCGCAACGTGCTGCGCGAGGGCGACGTCCAAGCCACCGGCACGACCGTTTCGAGCATGGGGCTGGCAGACTGCATTGAGACCGTGGCCGACGCCATCGGCATGCGCGGCCCGCGGCCCGAGAGCCCGCCGAGCGACGCGCCGCACCTGGTGCGTGGCCGAGGGATCGGGTGCAGCATGAAAGCGGTGATCACGCCCTCGGCCGCCGAGGCTACGGTGCAGATGCACGCCGACGGCAGCATCTCGATCCTGACGAGCGCCGTGGAGATGGGCCAGGGCTCGGACACGCTGCTCAGCCAGATTGTGGCCGAGGAGCTGGGCGTGCGGATGGACCAGATCTCCGTCGTGCACCCCGACACCGACGTGACGCCGTACGACCTGATCAGCGCCGGCAGCCGGACGACGTTCCACATGGGCAAGGCGGTGGAGATCGCGGCCGGCGAGCTTCGCGAGCAGATCTGGCCGATCGCCGCCGAGTTACTCGACGCCGCGCCGGCGGAACTGGTCGCCGGTGACGGTCGCATTTGGGCCGTCTCTGTCCCGGACCACGCGTTGACGTTTGGGCGGCTGATGACGACGCGCTTCGGCATGCGCGCCGGCACGCTGATTGGGAACGGCATCTTCGAGACGCATCATGCGCCGACCGACCACGAGACCGGCCAGTCCGAGAACGTGACGGCTCACTGGCTATGCGGGGCGACCGCCGCCGAGGTCGAGGTGGACGTCGAGACCGGCAAGGTGCGGATCGTCGATCTCGCGACTGCAGTGGATGTCGGCAAGGCGATCAACCCCTTTGCTTGCCGCCAGCAGATTGCCGGTGCGAGCATCCAGGGTACCGGCCCCACCTTGATGGAGGAGATCATCCTGAGCGATGGCCAGGTCGCGAACCCCTCGTTCGTGGATTACAAGATCCCCTCATTCGAGGACCTGCCTGGTCGCATGCAGCCGCTGATCGTCGAGCATCCGCACCCGGACGGCCCATCCGGGGCGAAGGGTATGGGCGAGGCGGGTATCTTCGCCATCGCCCCGGCAATCGCCAATGCGGTGGCGGACGCCGTCGGCGCGCGTGTGCCCAACCTGCCGCTCACGCCCGAGAAAGTACTGCGCGCGATCCGCGCAGCGCAGCAGGACGGCCAGCGATGAAACATGAGATTGCACTCACCGTCAACGGCCGCGAGCACCGACTGACCGTCGAGAGCCAGCGCACGCTGCTCGAGTTCATCCGCGACGACCTGAAGCTATTCGGCGCGCGCGAGTCGTGCGGTATGTCGCTCTGCGGCGCGTGCACCGTCCTGGTGGATGGCGTGCCCGTCAGCTCTTGCAGTTATCTCGCCGCGCGGGCCAACGGGAAGACGATCACCACGGTCGAGGGACTCGGTACGCCCGACAACCTGCATCCAGTGCAGCGGGCCTTCATCGAGCGTGGTGGCTTTCAGTGCTCGTACTGCACGCCGGGCATGATCTTGATGACGACCTGCCTCCTACAGGAGAACCCACACCCCTCGATCGAGGAGATCAAGGACTACCTCTCCGGTAACCTCTGCCGCTGCTCGACCTACGAGGACATCATCCAGTCCGTCCTCGCCGCCGCCGAGCTGGTGTAGCCGTGTCGGGCGTATCGGGCGCACGCCGCATCCGGTGATCCCACAGGAGACAGGCGCCCCCGCGCATCCTGAGCCTGTCGAAGGATCCGCCGCGCGTCGAGCGCGGGAGCCGCACGTCGATACCAGTGGTCAACCTCACCCACATTTGGACTGCGATCCGGTGCTCGCGCCACCAACGTTTCGGCCCTGCGCTCCGCGGCGGGCCGCGGACCCTTCGACAGCCTCAGGATGCGCGGGAGACGCCCATCCCTACCGGAATGCGCGCGTGGATTTCTAGCATCACGGATGCGTCGCGACTGATGCCTCAGGAATGTTGCTTCGCCCTGGCACACATACCCGCCGGGGCGGGCTTGTGCTGTCCCCAAGGGCGCGCGTCTCAGGAGCGTTGCTTCGTCTGGTCTCGCACGTACTCCAGGAATGTGCTGGCGACGTCGAGGCCGCTGGCGCGCTCGAAGCCTTCGAAATCCGGGACGCGGTTCACCTCGAGCACGAGCGGCTGGCCGTCTTTCATCCGGATGTCCACGCCGGCGAACTCCCGCTTGAGCACGCGTGCCGAGCGTTCGGCTAATTCCGCAAAGCCGGGGAATTCGTCCAAGCCGTGGGCCTCGACGGTGCCGCCGACGGCGAAATTCGTGCGGAAGTCGCCGGCGGGCGGGGTGCGGCTCACGACGGCTGGCAGCGCTCGGTAGCCTATGACGAGCAGGCGGTAGTCCTCAGCGGCGGGCAGATACTCCTGGATAGCCAGCTCGCCGTGCGGGTAGCGCCAGAGGCGGCGGCGCAGTTGGGCCACGTCGTCCACCTTAAAGATGTGGTTGCCGAGTCCCCCATGCACCCCCTTCAGCACACACGGATACCCGATGCGCGCCGCGGCGGCCTCGACCTCGGCGGGGTCGAAGAGCTGGTAGGTGCGCGGGCCGGCAATGCCATGCTGAGCGAGGAGCAGGTGGTCGTGCATCTTGCTGACCACGTACCCCTCTTCGGTTAGGGCACGGTCCACCACAGTCTTGCCGGCGTCGCGGAAGAGGCGTGCGATGGTGAGCGCCTCGGAAATGTAGGGGTGGAAGGTACGGACGATCAACGCGTCGTAGACGTCGAGGAGGTTGCAGCCATTGCGGAATATGCCGATGCGGTCGCCATCGGCCATGAAGGAGATCTCGAAGAGCTCGCAGCCGTCGAGTTCGATGCCGAGCTGCGCCGCAGCCTCGAGCGTCCGCCGCAGCGGGTAGGTGCCCTCCCAGCCGAGCCACAGCACACGCACGCCGTTAGGATACCAGGCGAGCGTTAGTGCGGAGTGCGGAGTGCGGAGTGCGGAGTGCGGAGTGCGGAGTGCGGAGTGCGGAGTGCGGAGTGCGGAGTGCGGAGTGCGGAGTGCGGAGTGCGGAAGCGTTGGCCAGCCCGCCGCGAACGCGGCCGTTCGACAAATGCTGTGCTGAGCTTGTCCGAGGTCCCCGGTGAGTGGTCTGTGGGCGTCATCGGTGTGCTGCGGTACCTGCCTACGGCATGCGCGTTGTCCGGGGTACGATGCACCGAGTCACCATCGCGGAGGAGTGAGGCATGCGGATCGTGGACGTCCACGCGCACTTCTACCCCAGGGCGTACCTCGAGATCTTGAGCCGCCTGATCGAGCGGGACAATACGCCCTGGGGTCGCGCGGTGAAGCTGTTGCTGAGCAGCAAGATCAACGTCGATCCACGCATGGTCGAGCTGGACGCGCACGTCGAGGATATGGACCGCGCCGGCGTTACCGTCCAGGCCCTCTCGCTCTCCATCCCGCACGCCTACTTCCACGACGAGGCGGACGCGGTGCTCGCCGCTCGCGCCGCCAACGACGCGCTCGCCGAAGCGTGCGCTCGTTACCCGAACCGCTTCAAAGCCTACGCCGTGCTGCCGCTGCCGCACACGGGTGCGGCATTGAAGGAGCTGGACCGTGCAGTAAACACGCTTGGGCTGCACGGTATGACCCTCGGAGCCAACATCAACGGGCGCCACCTCGACGACGAGGCGCTCCTGCCGATCTACCGCGAGGCGAATCACCAGCGGCTCGCGATCTTCCTGCACCCAATGATCCCGCCTGGGCAGGAGGAGATGGAGCAGTACGATCTCTCGGCCGCTGTCGGTTTCCTCATCGACAGTACCCTCGCCACGCTGCGCCTCGTGTACCGCGGTGTGTTCGAGGAGAACCCGGACATGCACTTCATCGTGCCCCACCTGGGCCCGTACCTGCTCTCCGCCTGGGCTCGCATCGGTGACTCATACCGCACGCGCCCCGAGGCGAAGCAATTCGTGAACAAGCCGCCGCGCGAGTACCTCGCGCGGCTCTACTACGACAGCGTCAACTTCCACCCCGGCAGTTGGGGTCTAGCGATGAGCACCGTCGGGCCGGAACAGATCGTCTATGGCAGCGACTACCCCTTCGCACTCGGCAGCATGGAGCGCCCGATCGACATCATCAATGGGCTGCCGATCACCGACGAGCAGCGCGCGGCGATCTTCAGCGGCACCGCCGACCGGATCCTGCGGTAGATAGGTAGAGCTGCGAGAGCGCCCCACCGGGGTACAACGGCCCCGGACGAGCTCGGGTCGGCGGCTGGCGGTGTCACAACCGCTGGTGGAACTTGTAGGAGGTGCGCTCAAGGCCGAGCGCTTCATAAAACGCGTGCGCGTCGGCGCGACGCAGGTTCGTCGTCAGCTCCAGGTCTCGGCAGCCGGCGGTGCGCGCCACCTCGGCGGCGTGAGCGGCGCGAAGCTCTGCGCCCGCATAGCGTTCAGCGTGGAGCGAGACGGAGCATGGCAACTCCGCTGGGCGTCGGGGAACGCAGGGCGAGCTCGTACAAGTATGAGTATGACTGCGCTTGAATGCCCCCCGCGCTACATGCCGAGGCCGGCGCGGGCATCGCGCAAGGTCTTGCGTGCCTGGGCGAGCAGTTCTCGCTCGTGCGGGTCATTGGCAGAACGGGCCAGCGCGGCGATTTGCTCCTCGGCCGCGCGCAACGCCGCGCCGCTGAGCTTCGCAGCGTGCTTTGTCGATAGCCGAGACAGCCAGTCGAGGTCGCGATGCAGCAGGGCCAGTTGGTGCTCGACCTCGGTGTAGCGGCAGGCGATCGCGGGCAATCGCTCCCGTTTGGCGGCTGGGTAGCTGGTGCCGGCGACGAGCTCGAGCGGCTCGAGCTTGAAGAGGCCGGCAAGCAACACGACGGTTCGCTCGCTTGGGAGCGCAAGTCCCATCTCGAAGTGAGAAACGGCGACGCGGGAGACGGCGAGGCGAGCGGCCAGATCCGCCTGCGTCCATCCTGCTTGTACCCGCAGGGTGCCAATGCGTTGACCGAGCGATTCTGATGGCGGCTCGCGGGGTGGGTCCATCCCGCGATTATAGGAGTGCCTGCCGCATTTGGCTAAGCTACTTAGCAGGCGCGGGCCGGTGGCTCAGGTATCCTCGGTCACGAGCAGTGAGCGGCACGGCACGACGATGCCGCCCTGAGGAGGCCCTGCATCCATGGCAACCAAGCGCGCGCTCATCACCGGCATCACCGGCCAGGACGGATCGTACCTCGCCGAGTTCCTGCTTACCCAGGGCTACGAGGTCATCGGCATGGTCCGCCGCTCGAGCACGCTCAACTTCGAGCGGATCAAGCATATTCAGGATCGCATCATCCTCGCTTCGGGCGACCTGCTCGACGAGGTGTCGATGATCGGGCTGCTGCGCGACCATCGGCCCACCGAGCTGTACAACCTCGCGGCGCAGAGCTTCGTCCAGACCTCCTGGTCGCAGCCGGTCTTCACCGGCGAGGTGACCGCGCTTGGCGTCACGCGCGTGCTCGATGCCATCCGCATCGTGGATCCGGACATCCGCGTCTACCAGGCGAGTTCGTCGGAGATGTTCGGCAAGGTGCGCGCGGTGCCGCAGAACGAGTCGACGCCGTTTTACCCGCGCAGCCCGTACGGCGTAGCCAAGGTGTACGGGCACTGGATCACCGTGAACTACCGTGAGAGCTACGGTATGCACGCGAGCTCGGGGATTCTCTTCAACCATGAGTCCGAGCGGCGCGGCCTGGAGTTTGTGACGCGCAAGATCTCGCACGCGGTAGCGCGGATCAAGCTGGGACTGGACAAAGAGGTGCGGCTCGGCAACCTCGATGCGAAGCGCGATTGGGGCTACGCGCCCGACTATGTACGGGCGATGTGGCGTATGCTGCAGCAGGATCAGGCCGACGACTACGTCGTCGCCACGGGCGAGACCCACTCAGTGCGCGAGTTCTGCCAACTGGCGTTCGAGCACGTCGGGCTCGACTACACGAAGTACGTCGTGCAGGACGAGCGGTTCATGCGGCCAGCCGAGGTCGACATGCTCGTCGGCGATGCGACGAAGGCGCGCACGGTGCTGGGCTGGGAGCCGGAGACGACGTTCGAGCAATTGGTGGGCCGCATGGTCGAGGGCGATCTGGAACTGGTCTCGCGCCTCATCGTAGAGCCGGTGCATTAGAGAGCCGCCGCGGATTCCGGCGCGGCGCTTCACCCTTCTCGGGCACAAATCGTCCGCCACATAAAAAGGAGGGCCTCCGAGTGCGGAGGCCCTCCTCGCTGCAAAACCGGGGTTCTACAAAACGGGTTCTATAAAATTGGCGTGCGGGGTTCGCGAATCAGACGCTGGAGCCGAGGCCGCTGAACATCGAGGAGATCTTCGGGCCCAGCACGATCAGGCCGGCGATGGCGACCACGGCGACGAGCGCGATGATCAGGCCGTACTCGACCATGCCCTGGCCCTCTTCCTTCTCGGGCATATGCGCGGTGACTGCGGCGGTGAGGTACTCGAACATTGGGTGCTACTCCTATGAATGATGAATGATTTCGTTCAACCAACCGGTCGAACAAGGGCACTATAGCGGTCCCCAATGGGTCGTCACTATAGGAAAAAAGTACTGGCCGGTGAGGCGGGCGCTGCCGGTCGCCTCAGTCGATAACGGGCACCGAAGGACGATAGTGGCCATTGACCGGCCGGGGCGGCCGGCCTATAGTGGGCATATCGTGGCACCGGCAATGCAGCGGTCCGGTGCTTCATTGATGGAGGTGATTTCGATGGCGCAGACCGACGAGCGAGCATTGGACAGCAGCAAGGTGCTGATGGATGACAAGACCAATGGAGATCGCGACTACGAGCAGAAGCAAAAGCTCCGCACCAAGGGCTGGCAGGTCGTCAACATCCCGGAGAACATCAACCCGAACCCCAAGGGCGGCGGATACATCCGGCTGACCGAGAATCGCTACGCGCAGTGCGTGATCAACGTCTACAAGCCCGGCCAGCGCGATGAGATGCATTGCCATCCTGGCTCGGAGCACATCTTCATGGTGTTTCAGGGCGAGCTGCACATCCGCGGCGTGAACGACGGCGAGGACATCATCCTCAAGCCGGGCGAGCTCGTGCACATCAACCAGAGCTACTACTACCAGCTCATGAACGAGACGGATGACATCACGGTGCTTTACCAGGTGGCAACGCGCCCGCCCAAGCCATCGAAGATCAGTCGCTACAGCTATCGGGGCGACCAGGGCGTGGACCCGCGCACCTTCGAGGGAGACTACGTCGAGGGCGCGCCCCAGAACTAAACTCAAGCCAAGGTGAAAACCACAAGCCTTCACTCGTAAATCATGCCTGCATCAATGCACGTTTCATAGCGGCTTTGGTTTAGTGGGTCAATTCCTTCGTGCATGGCCGTCGTTCCGACAGGGGAGGGTTTGCCCCCTCCCACCCAGCGATGGCGGCGCGGGGCCATGCGGCGAGGGACACGCCCTCGCCCTACCGGAACGACGGAACCCACGCAAGGGCTACGATCACGCGAACTGACCCACTGTCCCGCTCAGTCGTTCGATCGTTTCGACAAGCTCAGCGCCCCGAGTGTGGCACTCGCGTGGTCGATCGAACGGCTTGTGAGGACGTGAGGAACATCGGGCCCATGGGGAGACAGACTCTACACCCTGAGTGATTGCTTGCGAGGAGGTTGCCGGTGATGCGTCGTCCGGGACTGCTATTGTTGGCGATTCTCTGCGTCGCGGCATGCGGCACAGCGCGCCCTCCTGCATCCACGGAGCCCAGCTCTGCGCCCCAGCAGCCCGCCGTCCCCACGGTCCCGAAGACGCTTATCGTCGCGCTTCCCTCCGAGCCGCTCGGCTTCGGCGAGATGTTCGCCGGCGGCAAGAGCGGACCGGAGCACCTCCAGGCCATGATGCACCGCGCGCTCGCCCAGCCTGATGAGCGCGGGGCGTACCGACCCGAGGTTGCGGCCGAGCTGCCATCCCAGGACAAGGGTACGTGGCTGCTCGGCGCGGACGGGCAGATGGATACCACGTGGAAGCTGCGCCCGAACGCGCGCTGGCATGATGGCACCCCGTTTACCGCCGCCGACATCGTCTTCAGTTGGCAGGTCGCCAACGCGCCGGACGTGCCCTACAAGCAGCGGCAAGCGGCGCGGCTCATCAGCGATATTCAGACGCTCGACGACCATACCGTCGTGATTCACTGGAAGAGCTTTTACCTCAGCGCGGACCATCTCACGGTCCGTGACCTGTTCCTGCTCCCGAAACACCTCCTCGAGCCGAGCTTCACGAACGACCGCGCCGGATTCGTCAACTCCACGTTCTGGAGCAGCTCCTTTGTCGGCGTTGGTCCGTACAAGCTCGCTAATTGGGCTCCCGGCTCTGCCGCGCAGCTCGAGGCCTTCGACGGCTTCTACGGCACGGCGCCGCGCATCCAGAGCATCACCGTGCGCTTCATCGAGGACACGAACACGGAGCTGGCGAACCTGCTCGGCGGTCAGACAGACGTGCAGCTCGGGCGGTCGCTCGGCCTTGAGCACGCCCTGCTCCTCAAGCAGCAGTGGGAGAGCACCGGCGCCGGCCACACCATCACGTACCCGCGCGGCATCTTCGAGATCCGTTTCGCCCCGGGCGATCAGCGCGCCGCGGACCTGCGGGTGCGCAAAGCGCTGTACTTGGCGATGGACCGGCAGAGCGTGGTGCGCGACCTCTACAGCGGACTGCTCGACATAGCCAATAGCTACATGAACCCGGAGGGTGCTGGCTTCGACGTGATCGACGCGCGCACCACCAAGTACCCATACGATGCGACCCAGTCAGCCCAGCTCCTGGGCGACCTGGGCTGGCGGAAGGGGAATGACGGCGTGCTGCGCAATGCGCGCGGCGATAGCTACGATCTGGGCTTCAGTACTACTGCGGGCGATGAGGAGCGCAACACGCTGCAGAGCGCCGTCGCCAACATGTGGACGACGGCGGGCTTCAATGTGACGATCCAGAACGTGCCGCCGAGCGTGCAGGCCAGCCCAGAATACAATTTCCAGACCACCGATCTCTCCGGGGTGGCCACGGACTTCGAATCCAATGTGCCGCGCATCGACGGCCGCGAGCTGAAGACGGCGCAAAATCCGCGCGGCGTCAATGTGTGGGGCTATGCGAACCCAGAGGTCGACCGGCTGCTCGACCAATGGCGGACGACGACCAACGAGGCGGCCTCGATCAACGTCCAGGCGGACGTGATCCACCGCCTGAGCGAGGACCTGCCAATCTTGCCGATCAACTATCGGATCGAGGTGTTGGCCGTGCGCACCGGCGTCACGGGTGTGCCCGTGCGTACCGAGATCCTCGGCAACAACAGCGCCTGGAACGTCGAGACCTGGGATCGTAACTGAGGACACGGCTCCGTTCATCCTGAGCGCGTCGAAGGCATAGGCTCGCCGCGAGGACACAACCAAAGGGGGCACTGATGGACGGCGTGATCGACGCGGATACCCACGTTATCGAGTCGGACGCCATCTGGCGCTACTTCGACGAAGCATTTGCCCATCGCCGGCCGGTCGCGTTCGCGCACGACGATCCGTCGACTGGCGAGCGCCGCAGCCGCTGGCTGATCGACGGCGCCGTGTACCCCAAGCCGGATGGCAAAGGCGGGCAGAATCTGATCACGCCGCCCCTGGACTCGGAGGAGTGGACCACTCCTTACTGGGGCGCGAAGTTCTTGACCGACGTCGGGGCGCGCCTCGCGGACGCCGACAAGATGGGGGTTGACGTGCAGGTCGTCTACCCCACGCTGTTCATCATGCACCTCACCTGGGATCCAGAGCTCGAGGTCGCGCTCTGCCGTGCCTACAACCGGTTCATGGGGGATGTCTGGCGCCGGGGCCACGGCCGGCTGCGCTGGGTGGCCGTGCTGCCATTCCTGAATATCGCCGCGTCATGCGACGAGCTCGACTGGTCTCGCGAGCACGGCGCAGTCGGCTTCATGGCGAAGGGCATGGAGGGCGACCGCTCGCTCGCCGAGCCGTGGTTCTTTCCGGTCTACGAGGCCGCGAGCCGCCTCGACATGCCGATGTGTATCCACACCGGCGGTGGCGCGCCCGCGATCAGCTCGATCATGGACAACCGTATTGCCGGCGCGTTCTGTGGCGTCCGCCTCCTGCCGCTGATGGCGTTTCAGAACCTCGTGGGCAACCGGATCCCAGAGAGGTTCCCGGATCTGCGCATCGGCTTCATCGAGACGGGCGCCTCGTGGGTGCCGTACGCGCTGCACTTCATCGAGCGCGATTGGCGACGGCGACGCCAACTCGATACGGCGCACTTCGGGCCAGAGCTGTTCCATGACTACCGTGTCTTCGTGGCCTGCGAATCCGACGAGGACATTCCATACCTGACGGGGTACATCGGCGAGGACAACCTGCTCACCGGCTCCGACTACGGCCACCACTTCGGTCAATTGCCAACGATCGAGCCGAACTCATTCCAGAATCGGCAGCTTGGCGGCGATGCGTCGGCCGACCTCTCAATCGTCGGCACCATGCGGGCGCGCGAGGATATGACGTCCGATGCGCTGCAGAAGCTGCTGGTGGACAACCCCCGCCGCTTCTACGGGCTCTAGCTCGCGCGCTTCAGGCGCTTGGCTGCCTCGGCGCCTTCGGCTACGTCCTCGACGACTTCTGCCGCCACGTCATCGCCCTTTTCGGCCGCCCGCTTGCCGATGCGCTCGAACTGCTCCTTGAGCTCGTCCAGCTCCGCATCACTCAAATTTTCCAGGTCGACGAGATGCGTCCGCGCACCCTCGACCCCGCGCAGCAGCTCGTCGAGCTTCAGGTGGATCGCCTTGGCGTCGCGGTTCTGCGTGTTCTGGATCAGGAAGACCATCAAAAAGGTAACGATGGTCGTCCCGGTGTTGATCACGAGCTGCCAGGTATCGGAGAAGTCGAAGACTGGTCCCGTTGCCGCCCAGACGACAATGATGAGGACGGCAGTAATGAACGCCCAGGGCGATCCAGTGGCGTTCGAAGTCGTGTTCGAGAAACGACGAAAGAGCTCATTCAACAGTCCACCCCTTACCTGTGCTCCACCCAGCAGTCTGTGGCCGTCGAACCGTGCGGCCGGTGTCTCGACGCGCCTCATTGCCCGATTGCATCTGGCCTTCGACGGTGCTCATCCGCCGCTAGTTGGACTTTGCGGAGCTCACGCTTAGCTGGCCAGGGGCAACGAGTCGGCCGTGCCGCTGTTACCCCACGCGCATACCCACGTCTCACCAGCCTGCAGCGTGTACTGCCGGCCTCCAACCGCGAGTGGCAGCCGATCACCGATCTCAAGCGTCGCGGTCAACGCGCAGTCGGCGCTATCGAGCTCGATGCGCACGCACCGGCCGCGCCACCGAAGGCGGAAGCGCATCATTCCCCATTCGGGCGGCAGGTGTGGCTCGAAGCGCATCCGATCCGCGTCGAGGTGCAGGCCGGCGAAACCCAGCACTGCAGCCTGCCAGAGGCCGCCCTGGCCCGCGATGTGCACGCCGCTCGCCGCGTTGCCCATCAGGTCGTCGAGGTCGATCGCAATCCCTTTGCGGAAGTACCGCTCCGCCAGGGAGACGTCGCCCATGCGGGCGGCGACAAGCGCGTGCACGGCGAACGAGAGCGAGCTCCCATGGCCGGTGCGGGGCTCGTAGTAGCGGAAGCTCGCCTCTCGTACCTCGGGGCTTATCTCGTCCCAGAGCAGGACCAGCAGTTGAACGACGTCCGCCTGCTTCACCACCTGTGACTGGCGAGTACGTTCCGCGCCAAGCACGACGTCCATCGGCTCGGTCCGTGGGCTGTAGGCAGCAAGATCGATCTCCTCGAGAGTGGAATAGCCCGCGAACTGTTCGAAGCGGTTGCGTTCAGGATCGAGGCCAGTCACGATTCCGGCGGCGACCCGCTCCCAGTGCGCGAGCTCGGCAGCCGTCAGGTGCAGCTGCCGGCGCAGCTCGCCCCACCGTTCCGGCCATTGTTGTTTGACGAGCTCCGCAATTTCGAGGGCGCGGTGAATGTTCCAGCGCGCGAGCATATTCGTATACGCGTTGTCGTCAACCGTGGGGTGGTATTCATCCGGGCCAATCACGCCCCGGATGTGATACACGCCGTCCCCCTCGAGCTGTGCCCGGCTCGCCCAGAAGCGCGCGGTCTCGATCAGGATCTCGGCGCCGGCTTCGCGCATGAAGGCTTCGTCGTGGGTGGCAAGCCAGTATTGCCAGACGCCATAGGCTACGTCGGCGCTGATGTGCTGTTCCTGAGTCCCGTTGAGGATCTCGACGACCTCGCCGTCCTTCGTTCGCACCGCGGTCGGCGTGGTCTCCTCCCCGGTATCCGTTGACTCCCACGCATAGAGCGCGCCCTGGTATCCCATGCTCGCGGCCTTCTCCCGGGCGGCGTGCAAGGTATGGTAGCGAAACAGCAGGAGCGCCCGCGCCGCCTCGGGCCAGGTGAAGATGTAGAACGGCAGCGTGAAGATCTCCGTATCCCAGAAGACGTGACCGCCGTACGCATCGCCGCTGAGCCCGCGCGCCCCAATCGAGAGGTGCTCTTGTGATGGGTTGGCCACGCTGATCAGGTGATAGGCAGCGAACCGCAGGGCGAGCTGCGCCTCGGCATCGCCGTCGATCTCGAGGTTGCCGGTGGTCCAGCGTTCGGCCCAAGCTTCGGCATGCTCGAGCCCGAGTCGCTCCAGGCCCAGCTCCCGCGCCCGCGCCACGGAGGCCAGCGCGGCGCGGACCGGGCCGCTGGGATCTCCCACCGCGCCACCGAGCGGACCGGGCACCAGGCTGACGAAGCGTACAAAGGTCGCGGATTCACCCGGCTCGGCCTCCCACGACCAGCGCTCGCCGTGGTCGCCCTCGGTCGAGGTGGCCGGCACCCGCGCGGCTCCCCGGCCATTGGTCAGAATCAGCGACGTATCCGTGGCTAGGACGAGCTGCCGCCCGCTCGGCACGGTCCGCCAGATAGAAAACTCGCGAGAGGCGGTATCCAGCTCCAGCCCGATGGCCGGCGGTGCGGCCCACGACTCCAGCATGAGCGGAATGGGGCCCGGCCGGGTGCTGCGCTCCACGCTAATCTGGATCGCCTGTACGCCGAGCGAGCGGTCGACCAGCGAGACGAATCGCGTCGTCCGGACGCGAACGATGTGGCCCCGGTGGTCGCGCTGCCGCCACTGCTGCCAGAGGATGCCGTCACGCATGTCCAGCGTGCGGCGGTAATCCAGCACGTCGCCACAGACGCCATTTGAGAGCCGGCCGTCGACGAGGATCTCGACTTGCAGCCAGTCGGGCGCCGCGATGAGGGCGGGCATCGCCCCCTCGTCGGCGCCAGTCTTGCGGTCGAAGAGGCCCGCCACGTAGGTGCGCGGCTCTGAGGTCTGGAGCAATTGGGAGCGCGAGCCCCGCACGCCGAGGACGCCGTTGGCGACCGTGAAGCGCGCCTCGACCTCGGGTTCGGTTGCAGGGTCGGTCCCGATCTGGGTGATCTCCCAGGCCGGGTCCGCGGGCAGGGCCTCCCGAAGCCGATCAACGCCGCCTGGCTGGTCCATCTCGCCCGCGGCCGCATCCCAGAGCTCGAGCTGCGCGCGGAGAATGGCGACGAAGCGCGGCGGGCCGCCGCCCACGTGGATCACGCCCGCCGGCACGCCGTTTGGCTCTGGGCCAACCGAGATGACCGTTGGCCCCTCCGCGGGGAGCACCAGCTCGGTGACGGGAGGCGACGCGGGGTGCGGATCTGGCCCTCCGTGCAATGGACCAGTATCCGCTGAGATCTGCGGTGTCTCCCTCGGCCGCTCATCTCGAGACCGTGGCCGGTCATGAGCGGCAGAGTTGGCCGTTGCGCGATCGAAGCGCGGCCTCAGTAGGTCGTCCGAGCCGGGGAACCCTGCCACGGTGCCAAACTCGTCGCCCGCAATCAGCACGTCGAGCCAGGGGATGCCGTTGGCGACCAATATTTCGCGCTCGATCCAGGCGACAGAATCGGATTTGTCGGTCAGGCCGACCTCGACGTGCTTGATGTCGGTCGTGATCCGCGCATCCGGCATGCCGAGGCTGCGCGCTACCTCGGCAGTGAGCGCCACGACGTCGCCCACTCCATCGGGCAGGCCGGCCCCGGTCAATCGTGCCTGCACCGCGGCGAGCAACTCCGGGAACCGAGCCTTCGGCGGGTCGGCCCACTCGGGCAGCGGAATCAGGTCGATCTTGCGTCGATTCAACCGGTCGTAGACGATGGTGATCTCGAGACCGGTGCGTGCGTGAATCTCGTCCCGCACTTTCTCTGCAATGCGGTCGAGCGTGCGCTCCTCCTCGGGAGTCGCCTGTCGCAGCCAGCGGCGGAGCGCCCGGCCCTGCGCATCGAAACCGTAGACCTCGGAGCCCCGGTTCGCGCATACGATGAGCGGCTGGCGGCAATGCGGATCCAGGTGTGGCACGAGTTGGCGCTCGACGTTATCGAAACTCGTGCCGGTCACGATGCTGATCCACACGTTGTGATCCAGCAGCCCCTCGATGACCTGAGCCACAGCGCTGGCGTCGGCCCTCCGGTCGGTGACGGCAGTGCCATCCCAATCGAGCAGGATCGCGCGGTACCGTCGAGTGGTGAGGAGGGTGACCGGATCGGCAAGGTGTCGTGGCACGATTGGCCCGCCGGACGTATTCGGTGGCGACGTTACGGTTCGAGACATGGTAGCGCGAGACGTAGTTGCACGAATGGAAATGCACCTCGCCAGGAGTCCGGAGATCCGCGTGTCTAGCGGACCTGCAAGAATTATGGCACGCAGGTGCGGGGGCACAGATTGCGGAAAGTGAACCGCGTGTAACAAAGGGTTGCCGCCCAGTCAGGGAACCCCGGTTGAGCGCGCCGCGGGGTGTGGTGCTGAGTTCGCAGGCGAGGAATCCGTCGCGTTTGCCGTCGTATGGGTCGCTCGCTGCGCTCAGGACGACAACTGGCAGCAGGCTACGCGTCCCCGGGCCGGTTGGCGAGTCGGTTGAGTACAGTCTCGATGCCCGCTCCACCGGTGGGGTCCTCGACGATCTCCTCCGGCGGCAGCTTGTCGAAAATAACCGGCTCGAAGGTGGTGTGCATCTGTTTGTACACCTCCCAGGAGGCATCCGAGACGCGGGATGCGTCGCGCTCTCTTCGGGCGAGGCGCTCACGGGTCGTGGTCTCGTCGCACTCGGTGCGGATGAGCAGGAACCGGGCACCGAGGTCATTCGCGAGGATGCGCACGCGGTGGCGCTGATCCGCCGTGTTGAACGTACCATCCAGCACGACCGAGACACCCCGCCGCAGCCACAGCTCTGCTTGCCGGCGGAGCGTGTGGTAGGTTGCGACGGTGACCTCCGGTCCGTAGATCCCCTGGCCAACGTCAGTTCCCGCCCGCTCGGTCGGATGGAGCCCCGCGGCACGCTTGCGCACCACGTCGGTCGAGATGTGCCGCAGGCCGAGCCGCTGCGCCAGCGCCGTCGCGAGCGTCGTCTTGCCGCTCGCTGGCAGGCCGCTCGTGACGAGCAGCAGCGGGTGTGGGAACCCGCCAGCATAAATGGTGGCGAGGTCGAAATACGCTCTGGCTTCGGCAGTGATTGCGTCCCTTTCGGCTGGCGGCAGGCCGCTCTCCCTGAGGCGAAAGCTCAGCACCTTGCCGCGCACGAACGCGCGATAACACTTGTAGAAGTCGAGGAGCGTCCGCAACTCTTGATCGCCGGTCACCTGGACGTATTCTTCCACGAACGTCCAACTGAGATCCGGGCGCGCGCTATGGTCGAGATCCATGGCCATGAAGGCGACCTCGGCCGCCACGTCAGCACAACGGTAGCGCGCCGAGAACTCGATGCAGTCGAAGACGATGAGCTCGCCGCCCGCTATACACACGCTGGCCGCGTGCAGGTCGCCGTGGCCGTCGCGCACGCAGCCCTCTGCCACGCGGCGGTCGAAGAGCTCGGCATCTACTGCCAGCCGATGCTGTACCCAGCGCTGGATCAGCTCGAGCTCCCAGGTCGGGATCGTCACATTCGCATAGGGAGCGATCTGGGCGAAGTTCTCCGCCCAGTTTGCCTCGATCGTCGGGCGGGCGCCGTGCTCGTTCACGCCGGGGCCGGTCGGCGCCTCGGCATGGAAGCGAGCGATCAACCGCGCCAGGCGGCGAATGAGGTGCGAGGAGACCGCATCGCGGGCGAGCAGCGCCGGCAGCATCTGCTCAGCCGGCAGGCGCCGCATTAACACGGCACGCTCGAGCACCGGCCCTTCGCCGCCGATGCGCGCTGCGCCATCCTGCTCCACGACGTCGACCACGTCGAGGTAGGTAGCAGGCGCCAGCCGCCGGTTGAGGCGCAGCTCCGCCTCGGCGTCGGCGGCCCGCTTCTCGAACGTGGAGAAGTCGAAGAAGCCGAGATCGACGGGCTTCTTCAGCTTGTAGGCGTAGGTGCCGGCAAGAATGACCCAGGCCCCATGGGTTTCGTGGATTTCGATGGAGTCGACCGGGTGGGGATACGCTTCCGGGCGCAGCAGGCCCGCGAGCCGTGGAG
>JAXDLH010000328.1:0-25187 GCA_034666705.1 Chloroflexota bacterium | reverse complement strand
TGCCCGTCGGCGTCGATGATGGTGATTCCAGCTTTCATGCGCTCCTCCGGTTGATCGGGACGGGCTGAACGGGCCGGGCGAGTCCGTCCGGGCCTCAGAATGCGCGCATCCTATCACAGTCGGTAGTATGGATTGAGTGGGTCAAGGAGGCGGGAGATGAACGGGCAAGCGAATGGCTTGGGTGCGCGCGTCCATCAGGCAGACATCGTCATCGTCGGAGCGGGCGCGGCCGGCGCCATGGCGGCGCTGGCCGCGAACGAACAGGGGGCGACGTTCGTCGGGCTCGACCAGCTCCCGGAGTTTGGCGGCACTGCGATCGTCAGCGGCGGCGGCATGAGCGTCGCCGGTACGTCGATGCAGCGGGAGCGCGGCATCGATGATGCGCCCGAGCGCGCATTCCACGACATGGTGGACCAGCAGGCCGATGCGGACGAGGCGTGGGTCCGCTTCTATTACGGCCATGCGACCGAGCAGTTGTTCGGCTACCTGCGGGGGCTGGGTCTCGAGTACACCCAGATCACCGCGAACGAAGGTGATTCCGTGCCGCGCCGCCACGTGCCGAAAGGCGTCGGTCTTGGTCTGATGACCAAGCTCTGGGAGGTTCACCAGGAGCGCGGCCTGCAAGATCGCTGGCACTTCAACCTGACCGCGAAGGACCTGATCCGGGAGGATGGACGGGTCGTCGGCGTCGGTGCTGAGGATGCCCAGGGCCGCCCCCACGAGTTTCGTGGCCGCGCCGTCGTCGTCGGCACCGGCGGGTTCGCCGGTAACCTGAAGATGGTGCTAAAGCACAGCCCACGTCTCGCCGCCGCCGGCCGTGTGCTTGCCGGGGGCGGCGTCGGCGCCCAGGGCACGGGCCATGAGATGCTGCTGCGTCACGGCGCCACGATGGTCAACGCTCACAATTTCGTGATTTACGTCTACGCCACACCCGACTATGAGGACCCGACCGGCGAGCGTGGCCTGGTGTGCCGCGGTATCGAGAGCTGCATCTGGGTCAACGGCAGCGGCGAGCGCTTCCACGACGAGTCGCTCAACGGCGGGATCTATGGTGCGGGCGCACTGCTGGCCCAGGAGCCCGCGATGTGCTGGGCCATTCTGGACCATGAGATGGCCGGCCGCATCGACGTCTCCGACCCCCGATATCGCCGTGGGCCCGAGGCGCTGCGCGATCGGATCTGGCAACTCCTCGCCGACTCGCCCTACATCGCGAGCGGCGATACGCTGCGCGAGCTCGCCGAGCACGCCGGTTTCGACCCCGACCATTTCGAGCGCACGGTGAGTGACTGGAATGCGCTGCTTGCCTCCGGCGCCGAGCGCGATCCGGGGACCGGCCGCAAGCTGAAGGGGATCGATCCGTTCGTGAAGCCGCCGTTCTACGCAATGCAGTTCCTGCCACTCGCCCGCAAGAATCAGGGCGGCATTCGTGCGGACCTGCGCTGCCGCGCCCTGACCGCAGATGGACAGCCGATTCCGGGACTCTATGCAGCCGGGGAGATGAGCGGCTTCGCCGGCGGCCACCTCTCCGGGAGTCGCGCGCTCGAGGGCATCATGATCGGTGGCTCGCTGTTCAGTGGCCGGGTGGCCGGCGCCTGGGCCGCGCACGAGGTCGCCGGTGGCCCGGAGCCGCGCCACCTCGCCGCCGATGAGTCGCCGGCGCCCGTCCGCTGAGCGGGACCGGGCCGCGGCGACCCGTATAGTCTTAGTAGGTCAGTTGTCATGATCGTAGCCATTGCGGTACGGGCGGAAGGGCCCGGGGTTGCCGCCCTTCAGGGCGGCAGCACAACGGCAATGTGCGTAGCAACTGCCCACTAGAAGAGGGCGAAGCCCTCGATCGCGCGTTGGGACGCCACACTGTTGTCGACCACCTCGCCGCAGGCCGCCCTTGAGCTTGAGCACGTCAGTAAGCGCTTTCGTAATGGTGTGCTCGCCCTCGACGACGTGTCGTGGTCGATCGAGGTTGGGGCACGCGCCTGCCTGCTTGGTCCGAACGGCGCGGGCAAGAGCACGTCGATTCGGCTGCTGGAGGGCGCGCTCGGGCCAACGCGCGGTCGGGTGGCGCTCCTCGGCGCCGCGGTCGGCTCGCCTGAGTATCTGGCGGCCCGCCGGCGCACCGGAATCGTCCCGCAAGGGCCGGGCATGTACGACGACCTGACGACGCGCGAGTATCTGACCCTCGTGCAGCGACTGGCGGGGCGAGGCAGCGTCGACGAGGTGCTGCGCGCGTTCAGCCTGGACGAGTACGCAGATACGCGGCTAGCGCAGCTCTCTGGAGGGTACCAGCGTCGGCTCGTGCTCGCGGCGGCGCTGCTGCCCGAGCCCGATCTGCTGCTCCTTGACGAGCCGACCGTGGGCCTCGACCCCGTGGCGAGCCACCACGTGCACGAATACCTTCGCGCAGAGATGCAGGGGCGCACGACGCTGTTGTGTACCCACAACCTCGCGGAAGCGGAGGCGCTGTGCGATGAGGTCATCATCCTCCAGAACGGCAAGGTGCTGCTCCATGAGCCGCTGGCGACCCTCAAGAACCGCACGCACCGGCAGCTCCGCCTGGCTGCACGCCAGGGTGCCGAAGCGCTCTCGCGCGCGCTGACTGAGCGGGGCCTGGAGCCAACGGGCGGCGAGAACGGCCACGTGCTCGTGCCGATTGCGGATGTCGAGACTGAGGCCCCGCCGCTGCTGCGGGCGCTGCTCGGCGCGGGGTTGGACGTGTACGAGTGCAGCCCGGTCGAGGTAAGCCTGGAGAGTGTCTTCCTCGACGTGGTGCAGATGGACGAATGATGGGAATCACCCCGGAAAGCCGCATCCTGCTCGGCAAAGAGCTCCGCCAGATCCGGCGCAGCCGGCGGGCAGTCCTGACCTCGACCTTGTTGCCGCTGCTGTTGTTGGTCATCATGCCGATGGGCCAGCTCGCCTCATTCCGCAGCATGCCCGCCGAGGCGTTGCAAAGGGGCGGGACCCAGGGCCTCCCCCCCGGGATCGACCCGACCAATCCGGTCAGCTTCTATACCTATTTTCTGTTCCCGCTGTTTCTGGTGATTGGCGGACTGATGGTCCCGTCGCAGCTCGCCACGCACACGGTCGTCGTGGAGCGCGAGCGGCGCTCATTGGAGCTGCTGATGGCGCTGCCGGTGCGGGTGAGCGACATCGTCGTCGGCAAGCTGCTGGCGATTCTGGCCGTGGCAGTGGGGATCACGCTGCCACTCTTCGCCGTCGACTGTGTTTTCATGGTCGTGTGGGAGGTGGTGACGCCGCTCTACCTGGCGCTTGCGTTCCTGGTGCTGCTCAGTTCCCTCGCATGCGCGATCGCCATGGCGTTCGTGATATCGCTGATCGCGCGCGACTTTCGCACGGCGAACAATATCAGCGGGCTGATCGTGGTCCCGATCATCTTCGTTACCCTTGCGCTGATGGGCCTGGTGCCCGGCGACGTCAAGCTCGTCGTCCTCGCGGCCGCACTGCTGGCGACGGGCCTCGCGGGCCTGCTGGCAGGCCTTCGCTGGATCACCTTCGAGCGCTACCTGTCGTAGTCTGGAACCTAATCCAGAACCTCTCCCTGCCAGCCAGCGGATGTGGCCCGACGCGCGCCGAATCCGCAATTCGCAATCCGAAATTCGCAATTGCTACACTTCGCCCCATGACTGTTCAACTCGGCTCCAAATCCGTGCGTGTTCTGGACGTCCACTCCCACCTTGGCCCGACCGAATGGAAGGTGCCAACCGCACCCGCCGCAATGTTCGACGTCGAGGGGCAGCTCCGGCGGATGGACGAAGGCGGCATGGACTGCGCGTTCTTCGGGAACAATTGGATCCGCACCCCCGAGGGGATGCCGGCGCTCGAAGTCGTCAAGCGCTACAACGAATTTGCCGCCGAGGTTACGGCGAAGCACCCCGGGCGGCTGTATGGCCTGGCCAGCGCGGTGCCATACGAGAGCGACGAGTTCCTCCTCGAGGCGGAGCGAGCGATCCGTGAGCTTGGCCTCAAAGGGTTCCAGATCAATACCAGCACGAACGGCGAGTATTTCGACTCGGTGCGCGCCTATCCGTTCTTCGAGCTGCTCCAGTCACTCGACGTGCCGGCCTTCATCCACCCGCCGAAATTCACGATCGGCAACGAGAAGATGGAGATCTTCCGCTTGCCGGAGATGGTCGGCCGTCCGTTCGACACCACGCTGACGCTCGCCCGCTTCATCCTCACCGGTGGCTTCGAGCGCTTCCCGCACCTGAAGCTCATCGCCGCGCACATGGGGGGCGCGATCACCCTGCTGCCCGGGCGGCTCGACATGGGGTATGAGATGCGGCACGATCCGGCATTTGGACCGTGGGAGCCGGACGTGCTCACCGCGCCGCCCTCCACCTACATCAATATGCTGTACGTCGACACGATGGGCTTCCACGCGCCAGGGGTGATGTGCTGCGTGGGGACGCTGGGGGCGGCGCACGTGATGCTCGGCAGCGACTGCCCGCCGATCGCCTTCCCGCTCAGTCGGACGATCGACGTCGTCTGCAACCTTCCAATCTCACTCGACGACCGCGAGGCGATCCTCGGCGGCAACGCCGCCCGCCTCTTCGGCATTTGAGGCGGAGAACCTAACCCTCGCCTCTCTTCCCGGCGCGGGAAGGGGGAGTCAAGGTGCTAGTCATCCTGAGCGGAGCGAAGGATCCGTAGCCCGATCATTGTGGTTACGGATCCTTCGGCGGCGGCCTCGAGGATTACGAGGGGGCCGGCTCCCCTCTCCACAGCACGGACGAGAGGTAGGGCCGATCCCTGGCATCGGTGGTGGGGGCGGGCTCAGGTGGGTGTAGCGTGGGCGCGCAGCGAGGAGGCGAGCACGAGCGCGGCGCGCGTGCCTCGACCGGGTGCACTGGCGATCTGCACGGTACCGCCGTGGGCTGCAGCAATGCTGCGGGCAATCGCCAGGCCCAGTCCGGCGCCGCCCTCGTGCGAGCGCGCCGGATCCACCCGATAGAACCGCTCGCCGAGCCGGTGAATCTGGTCGGCGGCGATACCTATGCCGGTGTCCTGCACCACCAGGCTCACTTTGCCGTCGTTGGCTTCGGTGCGCAGTGCAATCGTGCCGCCCGTGGGGGTGTACTTCATCGCATTGTCCATCAGGATCAGCGCCGCCTGCTCGACCGCATGGCGGTCCCCGACGAGCTCCGCGCGGACGCGGAAGTCCTGCTCAATCGACAATCCCTTCTCTTCGGCAAGTGGCCTCGTACGATGGGTGAGGTCGGCGGCGAGGGTCGAAAGGTCGAACACCTCATGCTCCAGGTGAGGCCGCTCCGCCGAGAGCCGGGCGAGCACGAGCAAGTTGGTGGCCAGCTTCTGCATGTGCTCGGTCTCGGCGACGATGTCGTCCAGCAGCTCGGCATCGTCCGGGATGAGTCGGTCGCGGTGGCGCAGCAGCACCTCGGCATCCGCGCGTAACAGCGTGAGGGGCGTGCGGAGCTGATGGGAGGCGTCGGCAATGAACGTGCGCTGGCGCGCAAAGGCCCAGCGTGCTGGGTCAAGGGCACGGTCGGCCAGGAAGAGGCCGCCGGCCACGGACGCGGCCATCGCGAGCAGTCCGAGCAGCAGCAGCAGATTCCGCATGACGGTGAGCGCATCCGTCTGGGCGGCGATTGATTGGCCGACCTGCACGACGCCGAGCGTCGCACCCGTCGTGGGATTGATCACGGCCCGGGCGACCCGGTAGATCGGCCCGATGTCGTCCGCCTCCACGACGTCATCGGCGGCGCCATTCTTCAGAGCGCGATCGACCAGTGGCGAGGCGAGGAACCCATCCGGCGCGGTACCCGCGGGCCCGGCCGCGAACGCTGCACTATTCAACGTTTGCCCACTCGCATCGAAGCACGCGATGTAGGTGGGGAGTGCGGCCGTGGGTCGCGGCGGCATCGGCATTGGTGGTCGGCCGCCGTGATCACCGCAGAGGTGAGCCGGCGTCCTCAACCAGTCGTCCTGCAAGAACTCGGCCTGCGATCGCAGCGATTCCCGAACCGGGGTCATGGTCAGGTCCTGCAGGCCGAAGTAGAGCACGAGACCGCCGATGATCAGCGCGAGCGCAAGGACGCCGCTGTACCACAGCGTAAGTCGCAGGTGGACACCGCGAAACAACTCGGCGCCCGGCTCCTGAGGTGGCTTGGCGGTACGCTGCCACGGACGCCAGGTTGCAAGGTGCCCCATGCTCATGTGCAAACTGCTCATCGCTGGCTCATGCCTCGATCTTGTAGCCCACCCCGCGCACCGTCTTGATCAACGGCTCGGTGAAGCCGCGATCGATCTTCTCGCGCAGGTAATGAATGTATATGTCGACAACGTTCGATATGGCGTCGAGATCATACCGCCAGACGTGCTCGATAATTTGCGTGCGCGTGAGTACCTGACTCCGGTTGCGCATGAGGTATTCCAGGAGCGCGAACTCCTTCGCCGTCAACTCGATCACGCGGTCCGCCCGGCGCGCCTCGTGGCGCACCATGTCCAGCGATAGGTCTCCCACCTGCAGCGTCATGCCCGCGTCTGGCGTGCGCTCGCGGCGCCGGAGGAGGGCGGCGACCCGGGCGAGCAGCTCGGCCATCGCAAACGGTTTCGCAAGGTAGTCGTCCGCACCCGCGTTGAGCCCGGCGACCTTGTCCTCGACCGCGCCCAGGGCGGTGAGCATGAGCACCGGTGTGCCGATCTTCTCGGCGCGCAGGTGCTTGATCACCTCCATGCCGCTCATACCGGGCAGCATCACGTCCAGGATCACGAGATCGTAGCTGTCGCTCAGCGCGAGCTGGAGGCCCTCATCGCCGGTGTGCGCCATGTCGGCGACGTGGCGCTCCTCGACGAGCACACGCTGTACCAGGCGGGCGAGGCGCTGCTCGTCCTCGACGATCAAGATGTGCATATGGGGAATTCTAGCAACGGCAGATTGGAATCAGATGAGAGAGGCCATGTGAGTTCTCTCATCTCGCTCCAACGGTGCTCAAACGCGCGTTCCGTACGCTCTCTCCAAGCTCGGAATGCACTGCAAGCACGCATCCGACGCGAAGGAGCTACGGGATGGCCAACATCAAACGACGCAAAAGAATAGGTCGAATGGCGACGTCATTTGGCAGCGCCATGGCGACGCTAGGGTTCTTCATCGCGGTGGCGTGTGGTCCACAGCCCATCGACGGCACGGTGAGCAACTTGCCGGCGGTCGTCGCGATTGCGAGCACGGCGGTGGACCCGCTCAGCTCGACCGCGACGCTTATCGCCGACCCGGCGGTGAGCGGTACCCAATCAGCGGCCGCGCCGGTCTCAAACGTGCAGACGGTGACCACCCTCATCGCCAACGCGACGAGCCAAAGCGCGCAGCTATCGTCCACCACGAGCCCGTCATCGTCGTCTTCGACCACAACGAGCAGCACGAGCGCCGCGCGGTTGCGCACCCGGGGGTCCTGATGCTGCTTTTCACCGATGACCATCTCTTCTGGTACGTCGCACGAGCCGCCGGCCTGGGTGCCTACCTCGTGCTCTTCATAGACGTCATCCTTGGTCTCATGGTCCGGACGAAAGTTGGGGACCGATTGGTGGCTCGCTGGCAATCGTTCGATCTGCACCAGTTCACGTCGTTCGTCGCGATTGGGTTGCTGGCGCTCCACGTCGTCGCGCTGCTCGGCGACCATTACATCGGCTACACGGTGCCACAGGTGCTCATTCCGTTCACTTCGCCATATCGCCCCGTCGAGACGGCGTTTGGGGTGATCGGCATGTACCTTATCGTCGTGACCACGGCGAGTTTCTGGCTCAAGCGGTTCATTGGCCAGCGCGGCTGGCGGACGCTGCACTACGCAACCTTCAGCGCATTCTTCCTCTCCCTCCTCCATGGCCTGACGGCCGGGACGGACAACAACCAGGGTTGGGTGTGGGCCATGTACTGGGCGACCGGCTGGGCGGTGACGGTCCTCACGATCTGGCGCTTCGCCATGCACCGGCCCTCGACCCTGAACCGAGCCGCGTCGGTGCAGCAAGGCGTCGAGGGGGTTCGTGCCCATTGAGCATCCGGGGGTGGCGCTCCGCGCCAGGCGCCGCGGGTCATGACGATCCAGCACGGAGCAAGAGGATTGAGAGATGGGTTCACCTCTACATCGTCATGCCGTCATGAGGGGACGAGGTTGGCGTTGAGTCCGCCGCGCGAGGCACGACGAGGAATTGGCCCATCATGCCTGCGTCCTCGTGGTTCAGGAGGTGGCAATGGTACATGTACGGATGGTCCAGGTCCGCGAAGTCGGCGAAGGTCATCATGATGCGCACCGTTTCGTTGGGGCGGACCACTACCGTATCCTTCCAGCCCGCCTCCTGGGCGGAGGGTGGCGCCCCGTTGCGGTCCAGGATCTGGAACTGCACGTCGTGCACGTGGAATACGTGGGCGGCGCCTGAGTTGTTGATCACGCGCCATAGCTCGGTGTCCCCGAGATGGACGCGCATCGCGCCATCTACGTTCATCATGTCGTCCATGGTCTGCATGGATGCGCCGTTGATCGTGAAGGCACGCCCACCCCGCGCGAGAACCATGTCGCGCACGACGTCAGCCCGCGCCGGATCGATCCGATCGATTTGATTGAGGGCCGGAGGCAGCGCAACCGAGGCTGGCCATTCGTCGCTGGTGGAGAGAGTGAGGAGGCCCACCGGCTGGTTGCCGGCGCCGCCCCGACCTCCATTGTTGGCAGGCGTGGTCTGTAGGACGGTCGGCGCCTCGGAGCTCAAATCGATGACTATCTCCATCCGTTCCGCCGGGGCAAGCACGGTGCGCGTCAGCGGCACCGCCGCGGATAGCAGGCCCCCGTCGCTGGCGATCTGGAGGAAGGTCTGACCGCTCGCGAGACTCAGGGTGTAGAACCGCTGTGCCGACGCATTCAGGAGACGTAAACGCACCCGCCGGGCCGGAGTCTCGAACCACGGACCGGACGACCCGTTGAGCAGAGTAAGCGACGTGCCTCCCCCACCCCGTCCTCCGCCGAGATTCAGGTCGCCATTGGCCCCGATCACGACGTCCTGGAGGATGAGCGGCAGATCGTCCACGCCGTAGGTGTGTGGCAGCAGCGCTTGCACCGGGTGTGCATCCTCCACGATGAACATTCCCACCAGCCCGCGGATGACCTGCTCCCTCGTCGCCCCCATCAGGTGTGGGTGGTACCAGAGCGTCGCTGCGGGTTGGCTCACGGTCCAGGCCGGCCGCCAGATCTCTCCCGGGAGAATCACTTGATGCGGTCCCCCGTCCATTGTGGGCGGCAGGTGCATGCCGTGCCAATGCACCGTGGTGGGCTCGCCAAGTTGGTTGGCGACCGCGAGTTGCACCTGCTGGCCCATTGGGACCCGAATCGTTGGTCCCAGATAGCCGCCGTTAAATCCGAAGGTGGGCGTTTGCCTCCCCGGCAGGAGCTCGGTCTCCCCGGGGGCCATGGTAAGGGCGAATGCCTGGCTTGCTCCTTGCACTGTGGGCGTGAGCAACGGAGGAATGTGCAGGGTGCCCTGGGTTATCAGCGGCTGTGAACCGTCCTGTGCCAGCGGACCCGCCGCGGCCGCATTGAGCGCCAGGGCCCGACCTCGGCTGTCGGCCGGTATGGAGAGTTGGCGACGCAGCGCATACCCGACGCCTACCACGAGGGTGCCCCCGGCGGCGTGGAGAAACTGACGACGGGAAAGGTGTCTTTTTGACATGCGGTCTAACCTCGCTTTGAATACTTCCTGGTGACCGCGCGCCGCGCGTGGCTCCGCTTTTCTCTCACTATAGGGAGACCAGCGACGCTTGACACTGGCCAAATGGTCAGGAGCGATCGGGAGCTAAGCGGACGGACAGGGATGCAGTACATAGAGCCCGGATGCCACGGTTGGTCGCCGCAATTTGCACTCCAACTCGGTCCACTGGCTTAGGTCAGCTTCGTAACAGTTCAATCATGCTCACGTTCGGTTTGGCGCATTCGTGCCAACGGTGTGTGCAGTAATAGCTCCTACCCTCAGGCCAAGGTGAAAACCGCAAGCCTTCACTCGTACGTCATGCCTGCATCAAAGCAGGTTTCATCGTGCCTTTGGTTTAATCGATTTTGCTCGGGATCCAGCATGCTCATTGACGACAAGCCTTAGCGGGCTGCCTCGTCGGGCCCTGTTGCCAAAGAGGGGCGCGGGGGCCGGTCTGGAAGGGAACCGGCCCCCGCGGGTGCGGAACGCCGCGATGCGTACGCGGCGGGGGTGCTAGCGGCTGCCACCTGTGGTGGGGGTGCCGTTCGCCGGGGCGGCGCCGGGTGCCGGTCGGGATCCCGGCGCTGGGGGCTGGCGATCGAGCTCCTGGCGAATGCGATCGTGCAGTTGCTGCTGATTGCTCTGGAAGTCCTGCACTGCGCGCTGGGTGAGTTGGTTGGCGAGCGAGTCGGCGGTGACGCCGTGCGCCTGGGCGATCTGTGCGAGCGTCTGGCCCTGCTGCATCTGGGTGCGCAGATCGTCAACCGACATGTTCAGGATCGTCGCAGTGTTCTGCAGCAGCGAGCCACCGGGCCAGCCGAAGCCACCTGGCCCCCGGTCGCCGCGCGGTCCACCGGGGCCGCCCTGGCCGGGGCCGCCGGGCTGACCCTGTGGCCGGGAGGCTTGGAGCTGCTGCCTGGTCGTCTGGAGGGCGTTCTGCACAGTGGCGACTGGCAGATTCAGGTTCGCCGCGAGCGCCGTTGCAAACTGGGTATCGAACTGGCCGCGGGGCCCTCCCTGCTGACCGTTCGCCGGCGATGGCGTCGGGGTGGCCTGCTGGGCGCCGGCAATTCCAATCGCGAGCGCGAAGAGCGCAAACACGACCAGGCCAACTCCCGCGAAGCGCAATGCGCCTGGTAGTTTGTTACTTGACATTGCCTCTCTGTCTCCTTTGTCCATCTTGGACTGGCTTGCATGGCAGGCCCGCTTTCGGGCGACTGGCGGAGCTCCGCGCCGTCTGCTATTTCCTGCCTGGTGGCCATTCTAGGAAGGAACTGCCGTGCATTCGTTTTCAAATAGTAAGAACAGCGTTAACGATGCTCATGAGGCGGTCAGATGTTCTCGATTGACCTGACCAATCGGCCAGTATGCCACGTCGAGTTGGCGTCTCGTCTGCCACCGCGGCTGAGATTCACCCGATGGCCAGTTCAATTGAGAAGGCCGAACCGCGCGGCAACCGCGACCGCGTGCGCCCGGTTCTCGGCGCCGAGCTTGCGAAAAAGGGAAGCGACGTGGAATCGCGCCGTGCGGTAGCCGATCTGCAACTCCGTCGCGATCTGCTGGTTCGTCATCCCCTTCGCCAGCAGGTCCAGGACCTGCTGCTCGCGTGCGGTAAGACGGGGCGCGGTGGATTCGATAGACATGGTGGGTGTACCCAGTTCCTTTCTTGGCGCCTCCTCCTCGGCGGGGACCGGCGCAGCTCAGTCGCGCGTTCCGCTCATCCTCCAGTGGAGGGGCAGGCCAGTAGCCGGTTCACGGGCGGCACGTTGGGAGATTACGCGGGCCAGATTGGAGACTCATGGGAGTGAGGTGTGAGTTCTCACACCTGCTTCTCACCGTGGTCCAATCGGGCCTTCCTATCCTGACAGTGCGATGCGAACGGCAGTCCGCCGAAACGCCACCCTCGGTGGTATGGCGAACGGCCGAGCGCGGCACCAACCGATCACGCGGGATAGGAGCGAATCATGAGTTTGTCATTACCGAGGGCGCGGCCCTGGTCACCTGGTCGGGTGTCCCAGCGGGTCCTTGCCCTCGGGCTCGCCGGCACAATTGCCCTGAGCGGGCTCTACGTGGGGGTCAAGGGCAACCCGCTCGCCTCCGGTCAGCAGGCCGTCACGTATCAGACTGCGACGGTGGCTCAGGGCAGCCTGCAAACCACCGTGAGCGCGACTGGCCCGATCACCGACCTCGCGAGCTTGCCTCTCTCCTTTAAGACGAGCGGCAAGCTCGCGGAAGTCGACGTGGGGATCGGCCAGTTGGTTGCTGCGGGCCAGGTGCTCGCGAAGCAAGATACGACCGATCTGCAAGCGGCGGTCGATCAGGCCCAGGCCGCACTGGACCAGCAGATCGCCAACGCGGCGAAGGTGGCCGCCGGGCCGACCACGCAGACGATTGCCGCTGCCCAGGCGCAAGTCAACGCCGCCCAGACCGCCCTGAGCAGCGCGCAGCAGAGCCTCGCGACGACGAGGGCGAGCGCCGCCAGCACCGTTGCTTCGGCTCAGGCCGACGTCGGTACGGCCCAAACGACGGTGATGGCCAATCAGACGGCGCTCGCCACCGCACAGGATCAGATGAGCGCGGCCCTCGCGGCCGACCAGACGGCGCTGGCGAACGCGCAGCAGGTCGCGCGGGATCAGCAGCAGGTCTATAACGGCAATACCGGGCAGATCCAGGCGCAGCTCAACCAGGACCAGATCGCCGTCCAGAACGCCCAGAAAGCGCTGGACGAGGCGACGGCGAGCCTTGCCGCAACCCAACGAGCCATAGATGCCAGCACGCAAAGCGACGTGGTCGGGGTCCAGAACGCCGAGCAAACCCTGGCGAACGTGCAAGCTGGCCTCGGCGCCGGGCAGAACGCGGTCGACGCGTCCGTGCAAGCGGACCAACAGGCGGTGCTGAACGCCCAGAGTAACCTGACGAACGCGCAGACGGCGCTCGCCAACGCACAGAAGGTTGCCGCGGCGAGCAACAGCGCGGCGGCCGTCGCGGTGAGCAACGCGCAGGCGAATGCGGCGCAAGCCGCCCTCACCGCGGCCCAGTCCACGACGAGCAGCACTCCGTCCGCCGTGGGGAGCTCGCAGACCAGTTACGCAGTGGGCTCCGGCACCGGCTCGACGACGGGTACCACGACCTCCACCAGCTCGACGACGTCCAGCTCGACCGCCGGCACGGGCACGACCTCGACGACGAGCGTGCAAACGGCCCAGGCGCAACAGGCAGTAACCCTGGCGCAGAACACGCAGTCGGTGGCGAACGCCCAGGCAAACGTCACCTCGGCGCAGAATGCCGTGAACACGGCGCAAGCCCAGCTTGCGACCGATCAGGCGAAGAATCAGTCGAGTACCGTGTCAACTCAGGGGCAGGTCATCTCGGCGCAAAACGCACTGCAGACAGTTCAGGCACAGCAAGCGAGCGACCAGGCGAAAAACCAGCAGACTCTCCTCGCCGCCCAGAGCCAGGTTACGTCGGCGCAGAACGCGCTGAACACCGCGCAGGCTGCCCTCGCGAGTGACCAGGCGAAGAACCAACAGACGCTGGCCTCAGCGCAGGCGACGCTCAATCAGGCGCAGGCGGCGGGACAGACGGCGCAGGATGCCCTCACGAGCGACCAGCTCAAGCAGCAGGCGACGGTGCAGACCGCGCAGAATGCTGTCGATCAGGCGGCAGCCGCGTTGGCAAAAGCCCAGGCTACCCTGCAGACCACGACCGACCAGCAGAATGCCTCAATCCAGACGGCGCAAAATGCTGTTGCGCAGGATCAGGCAGCGCTGCAGACGCAGCAGGCGAGTGCGGCCCTCGCGACTGCCCCGGCAACGGAGCAGGACGTCAACGTCGCCCAGGCGCAGGTCGCGAGCGCCCAGGTGGCCCTCACGACCGCGCAGAACAACCTGGCGGCCGCGGTCCTCGTGGCCCCCACCAATGGCACGATCGCCAGCCTCAACGGCGCGGTGGGTCAGTGGATCAGCGGTGGCCCGACCAGCACGAGTACGTCCACGACGACCAGCAGCACCTCGAGCAGCGCGTTCATTACCCTGAGCGACATCACGACGCCAATGGTGAGCGCGCAGATCAGCGAGGCTGACATTGGCAAGGTGCAGGCTGGCCAGCGCGCGACCTTCACCCTCGCCTCGTACCCGGGCCGAACCTTCAACGGCGCGGTCGCCACGATCGGACCGATCGGGACGACGACGTCGAACGTAGTGACGTACACCGTGCTCATCTCGGCCGATCCGACCGACGTGCAGCTCCTGCCGGACATGACCGCCACGGTGACCATCATCACCGAGCAGGTCGACGGCGCTGCGCTGGTGCCGAACGCGGCGCTCTCCTACGCCCAGACCCAGACCGGCAGCAAGAGTGCGGGTGGAACCTCCGTCTATGTACTGCGCAACGGGACGCCGACCACGGTGGCTGTCCAGACGGGGAGCACCAACGGCCAGAACACCGTGGTGGTGTCCGGGCTGCAGGCTGGCGACCAGGTCGTCACCGGCACGAGCGGGGCCAGCAGCAGCGCGAAGTCGACGAGCTCCTCGAGCTCCAACATCTTCGGGCTGGGCGCACCGGGTGGTGCTAACGCCAACAGCGGGGCGAGCTCGACCAGCCGCAGCACGACCCAGAGCGGTGCGGCGAGCGGCGGCACGGCACCGAGTGGCGCCGGCGGCCCACCAGCCGGCGCCCCGGGCGCATAGGGGGACGGACGATGACGACAATGATGATCGAAAACCAGGCCCGTCCAGCTCGCGCCCTCGACACGTCGGATCCGATGCTTAGCGACGGGATTCCAGTTATCCAGGTAGCGGAGCTGACCAAAGACTACACGCTCGGCACGAACGTCGTGCACGCGCTGCGGGCAGTCTCCCTGGAGGTGCAACGCGGTGAGTTCGTGGCCATCATGGGGCCGTCGGGTTCTGGTAAGTCCACGTTTATGAACCTGATCGGCTGCCTGGACCGGCCGAGCAGCGGCTCGTACGAGCTGGACGGGGTTGAGGTGACGCATCTCAGCCCGGTCCAGCTCGCGGACCTGCGCAACCGCAAGCTCGGGTTCATCTTCCAGGGCTTCAACCTGCTGCCAAAGATGGATGCGCTCGCGAATGTGGCGCTCCCGATGGTGTACGCCGGCGCGCCAGAGGCGATTCGCCTCCGGCGCGCGATGGCGGCACTCGACGCGGTCGGACTGGCGACGCGGGCGCGGCACCGACCCAGTGAGATGTCTGGCGGGCAGCAGCAGCGCGTCGCGATCGCCCGCTCGCTCGTCAATGCGCCCAAGCTGATCCTCGCCGATGAGCCGACGGGAAACCTCGACTCGCGCACCAGCGTGGAGATCCTGGCCATCCTGCAGAAGCTCAACGCGGCAGGCGCGACGATCGTGCTCGTCACGCACGAGCCGGACATTGCCACTTACTGCGCGCGGACGGTGGTGTTCAAGGATGGAGCCCTGCTGTCCGACGAGCGCAATCAGCACGTCGCGAACGCAGCCGAGGCGCTGGCCAGTTGGCCGGCGCCGGCTCAGGAGGTGCCAGCATGAATACGCTGGCGAGCCCGTTTCCCCTGCGCGCAACCCCAATCCAACGCCTGCCGAGTGCGCCAGCGCCAGCCATCGACGTGGACAGCTTCGCGCTCCTGGCGGAGCCGCCGCCCACGGGGAGTCGCCACTTGCGGTTCTTCGAGTCGATTCCGTCGGCGCTCACCGCGCTGCGAGCCAATAAGGGCCGCAGCGTGCTGACTACCCTCGGCATCATCATCGGCGTGGCCGCCGTGATCGCGATTGTGGCGCTCGGCGAGGGCGCTACGGCCTCCGTCGCCAGCCAGCTTCAAGGGCTGGGCGTCAACGTGCTGACGATCACGCCGGGGAGCACCCGCAGCGGTGGGGCAAGCAGCGGGGCCGGCAGCAGCGTCACACTCAAAGCGGCCGATGCCGATGCAATCGCTGCCGGCGGTACCGGAGTTACCGCAGTCAGCCCGGTCGTGTCCGGCAGCGCCCAGGTGATCGCCGGCAGCGCGAACTGGTCGACCCGGATCTCCGCCGTTACACCAGACTACCAGACGATCCAGGACTGGCACGTGGCCTCTGGCGCCTTCTTCACCAGCCAGGACAATACGGCAGCGAACAACGTCGCCGTGATCGGTCAGACGGTCGCGACGAACCTGTTCCCGAATGGCCAATCGCCGATTGGGCAGCTCATCCAGGTGCGCAACGTGCCTTTCACCGTGGTGGGAGTGCTCGCGAGCAAGGGCTCGGGCATCGGCGGCGACCAGGACGATACCGTGCTGATCCCGTTCCGCACGGGCCAGGTGCGCCTGTTCGGATCGACGTCGATCAATCAGATCGTCGTCCAGGTCGCCGATACGAGCCAGATCGCCACGGCGAGCGCCAAGATCACCCAGGTGCTTCGCCAGGACCACAACCTCGCGACCGGGAAGGCGGACGACTTCTCGATCCGCAATAACAGCGACATCATCTCCCGCGTGTCGGGCGTCAGTCAGACCATGACGCTGTTGCTGGGCGGCGTGGCGGCGGTCTCTCTCGTGGTCGGCGGAATCGGCATCATGAACATCATGCTGGTCTCGGTCACGGAGCGCACGCGTGAGATCGGCATTCGACTGGCGATCGGTGCCCAGCCCGGCGACGTGCTGAGCCAGTTCCTGGTCGAGGCCGTCGTCCTGTCGTTGCTGGGCGGAATTCTCGGAATTGCGCTCGGCTCGGGGGTCGCGCTGCTCATGCCAGTGGTGGCCGGGTTTGCCACCGTCCTGCCCTGGAATGCGATTGGCCTCTCCTTCGGCGTCTCCGCCGCTATCGGCGTCTTCTTCGGGATTTACCCGGCGCGTAAGGCCTCGCGGCTCGACCCGATCGTGGCTCTGCGCTATGAGTGATGACAGATGAGAGAACTCTCATCTCCGTCCAACGAACGTCCAAGGCAGCTTGTCTATCCTGAATGTATGCCGCAATCCAGCGCGGCGAGAACGACGTAACTCCCTGGAGGGACCCACCAATGCTCCGCAAGCTCGCCCCACTCCTGCTCGTAGGCGTTGCCGTAATAGTCGGTATCTTCGGCTACATGGCGATGCGCACGCCGGCCGCGCCCAGCGGCCAGCTCCAAGCGGTGCCGTTGCAAATCCAGAACGGGGCGGCCAGCGCGCCCGCCGCCGCGACCGCACCCCAGGTCGCTGGGGTGGCCGTAACGTCCGCCACCGATCCGGCGTCGAGCAGCGCGACGAACCTGACGCTATTCCAGATTCAGCCGGGCCAGTCGAAGGCGACCTTCACCCTCACGGAGCTGCTGAACGGTTCCCCGAACACTGTGGTCGGCACCACGGACCAGGTGGCTGGTCAGCTTGCTTTCGATCCGACGGCCCCCATTACGGCGCAGGTCGGCACGATTACGGTCGATGCCCGCGGGCTTACGACGGATGACCGGCAACGCAACCGCATGATCCAGAACGTCATCCTGTCTACTGGGCAGTTCGAGTACGTCACGTTCCAGCCGACCTCCGTGAGCGGCTTGCCACCGAGCGGGACGCCCGGTCAGTCGTACAACGCCGAGATTGCCGGGCAGCTTACGATCCGCG
Source organism: Chloroflexota bacterium (assembly GCA_034666705.1). Lineage (GTDB taxonomy): Bacteria > Chloroflexota > UBA6077 > UBA6077 > SHYK01 > JAXDLH01. Next base: position 7,916 of record JAXDLH010000328.1, on the reverse strand, counting down.
ACGTGACGAAGCCGGTGACCTTCACCGCGACCGTCACGCCAGCGTCCACGACCCAGCTTAGTGGCTCGGCGAAGACCTTGATCAACCGCTCCGACTGGAACCTCCAGATTCCGAGCATTCCATTCGTGGCGAGCGTTTCCGATCAAGTCCAGCTTCAATTGGACTTCGTCGCCACCGCTGCTTGAATCACCGCACGCTCACCCTTAGACGCCCCACTATCTACACCTGAAGCTAAACCTGAAAGGCAATCCGATGACCAAGCGCCCCAACTCTGATTCAACCCCGCACGCCGCGGCCCGCCTCGGGCTCGCCGCACTCGCGGCCCTCCTGGTAACCGCGGCGAGCGCCCACACGTTCGGCGCCAACGCCATGCAGCCCGCCGCAGCCCAGGAGATCACTACCGTGCAAACGACCGAGCAGCTCGCGCTCACCCCGTCGTCATCAGATGCAGCCTTCGAGGTCGTCTATGCCGCTGCGGCGCAGGCGCTTACCCCGACCGAAGCCGAGACCGAGGGCCCATATTTCAAGGCTAGCTCGCCAGAAACGCAGACGCTCGTTCAGCCAGGTATGGCGGGCACGGTCCTGACGATTACCGGCCAGGTGTTGGCGACCGACGGCCAGCCCATTGCTGGTGCGCTGCTCGACTTCTGGCAAGCGAACAACAGTGGTGCCTACGACAACTCCGGCTACACGCTGCGTGGGCACCAGTATGCGGATGCCAACGGCCAGTACACCCTGCAGACGGTCGTGCCAGGCCTGTATCCCGGGCGAACGCGCCACATCCACGTCAAGGTGCAGGCGCCCGGCGGGCAGATCCTCACGACCCAGCTCTACTTCCCGAATGAGCCCACGAACAGCCGCGACGGGATCTTCAGCCCGTCGCTTGTGATGAACGTGCAGGACAACGGCGACGGCACGATGGCCGCGACCTTCAACTTCGTGGTGAACGCGCCACAGGCGTAACACCCACCGAGGGAGCAGCCTCGGCCCCACGCCCGAAGCGAGGGATCTCCCGAAGAGGCAAACGGACTCTTCTCCGGGAGATCCCTCGGCTGCAGCCTCGGGATGACAGTCTGCTCGCGATGACATGGCATGGAGAAGGGTTCCGTGCGCTTGCGTCTTCATTCCAACCATGGGGTGTCTGACCATGGAGTGGATGACGTGGCAGGTGGGAGCGTGCGGGTGCGCCCGATGTTTTTGCGCACGGCTCATGAACGGTGCCTTCCCCTCACGATTTTTAGAGCGTATGCAAATCTCCGGTCGCACCCGGAGCATGCCGCGTGCTTGCGTCCGTATCCCGAACACGATAGGCTGGGAGCCGCGCGGCCCGGTCGAGCCGCCGCCTCGGGAGCCGCCATGGCCCACCAGCTCTACGCTAGCCTCGACGAGATGCTTGCCCCCGCGTCGCTGAGCGCCATCGAGGGCCGCGCCGTCACCGGGGTGCGCCAGGAGGCGTTTGGCTCGGTCGACGGACTCTCCGGCGCACGCTTTTTGCGCATCACGACCGAGCCAGAGCCATACCACCGGTACGTGCTGAAGCGCATCGCCTGGGGGTGGGACTGGATCATGCGCCTCACGGACGATGTCCAGTGTCGCGCCGTGGTGACCTGGCAGGAGGGGCTGCTCGACCGCTTGCCCGCCGAGATCGTTCACGGCGTGCGCGCCACCGCCGCCGACGGCGTGGGCTGGGCAATGCTCATCGACGATTTCGGCGACGCGATGATTCCGCCAGGTGACGAGTGGATCAGCCCGGACGACAACCGGGTGCTCCTCGACGGCATGGCGGCGACCGACGCGACGTTCTGGGGGCAGACCGCGCTGGCTGATCCAGCGCGCGGGTACATGCCGCTCCTCGCTCGCTATCTGGAGCTCAGCCCCGGTCGCGCCCGCACCGAGCTGGAGAGTGGCGAGCCCGTTCCCCCAATGGTCATTAAGGGCTGGGAGCTGCTGCCCACCCTCGTCGAGCCGGACGTGTTCGGTCCAATGGCGCGTCTCATCGAGGATCCGGCGCCCCTGGCGATGGCGCTCGCCCGCTATCCGCAGACGGTTATCCATGGTGATTGGAAGCTTGGCAACCTGGGCATCCTGCGCGAAGCGTCATCCCATGCGCCCACCACCCGGATCGTGCTGCTCGACTGGGCCACGATCGGTCCCGCGCCGCCCGCGGTCGACCTCGCCTGGTACCTCGCCGTGAACTCCGCGCGGCTGCCGGTTTCGAAAGAGGAAACCATCGGCCTATTTGAGGCTGCGCTCTGGCGGCGGCTCGGCGCGGCGTTCGATCCCGCCTGGTGGGAGCCGTCGCTGAAGCTGGCGCTTCTCGGTGGCTTTCTGCAGCTCTGTTGGCCCAAGGCGCTCGGTGCGGCGCTCGGCGATACGGAGGCGGTACGAGCGCGCGAGCTGGCCGAGCTCGCGTGGTGGTCGGCGCGGGTGCGTGAGGCCCTTCCGCTGCTCTAAGGCGCTCCGCTGTACCACGACCGAATTGGTGGTGCGGAGCGTGTTCTGAGCCGGGACAATGCGTGGGACCAGCCCCGCGCTAAGCCGTTGGCCAGAGTTGACATCCAGAGTACGGCGGCCAATCCCCCGCCCTACCCGTTCGGGCTTTATGCTCTGCATCCATGTCCCTCCGCTTAACGGTCACCGGAGTCGGTCGCCCAAAATCGCACGAGCATCAGATCCACCTGCATAGCCTGGTGCCCAGGGCCGGTGGGCTCGACGCTTCCTCAGGCGGCGCCTTGACGCAGGTCGAGGGCGGACGCGGGGCGCTCGCCCCGCTCCCAGCGATCCTGGTCGGCGAGCTGTTCCACGAGCACGTCCACGTCGCGGCGGTGCACGCTCAGCGAATCGGCCTCGGACCAGCCGCTGGTGTTGCCGCCGTAGGCCCAGGCCCACCAGAAGTTACGGGTGACCTGATCGATGCGGGCGAGCAGGGTACGGGCCGGCAGCGGCGCTACCCACGTGAGCTCGTGCACCGAGGCGCCGTCACCGTCGGCGCGAGCGGCATAGCGCACCGCCGAAGAGTCAATCCCGCCGGCCTCGGCGAAGCGCAACTCTACGTGGCGCTCCAGTTGGCTCGCGCGGGTCTGCCGATCACTCGATTCCTCCTCGCGCTCCGCGGTCTCACGCTCGTGGGCGGCGCGCGCCGCGAGCATCTTTTCCTGAAAGGTGCGTGCAAAATTGTCCATCGCCTTGCCCTCCGCGCGCATGAGGCTCTCTCCCCAGCATAGCACTGCGCAAAAGTCACGCCCTTGCTGCTTGCGCGATTCGTCACGCGCGTCCACAATGCGATCATGCGCGACGTAGCCCCGGCGGAGGGCTTCGATCAGCGCCGGAGGGCAATGGCGATGGATTCACGCATTGTGGGCACGACGCTGCCGGTGCTCGAGGTGAGCCTGAACCCGGGAGAGACCGTGGTGGCTGAACCCGGCGAGATGAGCTGGATCAGCAGCACCATCAACCTCAGCACCTCGACGCAGCTCGCCGGTGCGCGTGGCGTCTTCGGCGTGCTGCGTCGCGCCATTGGCGGCGGCGGGCTCTTCATGACCGAGTTTTCCGCGCAAGGCGGGCCGGGCATGGTCGCCTTCGCCACCAAGGTGCCGGGCGAGATCCTGCCTCTAGAGGTTAAACCTGGTCGCGCCTACTTGATCCACCGTTCGGGACTGCTTTGCGCCACCAGTGGCATCGAGCTATCTGTTGGTTTTCAGCGGTCGCTCGGCGCAGGCATCTTTGGCGGTGATGGGTTCATCCTGCAGCGCATTGCGGGCGACTGTCAGGCGTGGATCGAACTGGATGGCGAGGTTGTGACCTACGACCTGCAGCCTGGCGAAACCTTGCGGGTGCACCCCGGGCACGTCGGGATGTTCGAGGAGCAGGTGCGCTTCGACATCACGACGATTCGCGGGATCCGCAACGTGCTGTTCGGCGGCGATGGGCTCTTCCTCGCCTCTCTCACCGGTCCCGGCAAAGTGTGGCTGCAGTCGCTCCCGCTGTCGAACCTGGCCCACGCGCTGGCCCCATATATGCCGCATGGGGAGCAGGTGCGCGATGCCTCAATGGGCGGTGCGGCCGGTGGCATCGCCGGCTCGGTCCTGCGCGGGATGTTTGGCGGCAAGGACTGAAGCGCAAATCTCGAACTTGAGCACGTCGATGGATCAAGAGGCTCAAGACCGGGATGTACGAATCTCGCCCGCGAGTCACAGTGCGATTCCAGTCATACCTGTGGCTGGACCTCGGGATCCCGGGTTTGCCCAAGCGCGGCTATGATGGGCACATCCGCCAGCGGCTACGATGGTGGGTGGATAGAGAGCGAGGACGACGATGAGTGCAGGCTTCTGGATCGGGGTCGTGATTGCAACAGTTGCCGCGATGGTGATCGGCGCCATCTGGTATGGCGTTTTCGGGAACTACTGGATGGGCCTGGTCGGCAAGCGGCGTGAGGACCTCAACCCCTCGCCATCGATCTACCTGATTGCCGCCCTCGCCTGGTTTACGACCGCAATCGTGATGTCAGTCCTCATTGGCCATCTCGTGTGGGAGAGCACGCCGGGCGGGCTTGTGCTCGGCATTTTGCTCGCAGTTGGGATCGTGGCCACGACCATGGCCGTGAACTACACGTTCGAAGGTCGCCCATCCCGGCTGTACGCCCTGAACCTGGGGTACCACCTGGTGGCCCTGGTCGTTATGGGCGGGGTCATCGGCGTGATTCATCAGCTTATGCCAGGCTGACCTGCACCGGTAAAGGCGCTCAATTACGTTTCCTCAACGCAAAGCACGCGTGCGCCAATACCGGTACGTTGCGCACAATACACGGTAGCTCGCGCCCTCATCTGCTCGATGCCAGGAATACGGCGCGTGCTGCTCCCTCGTAGCTCGATCGTAGACGTGGAGGACCACACAGATGCGGGCACTCGTAGTGGAGGATGATCCCGACCTGCGCGCGGTAGTCTCCGAAGTACTCGCGATGCGTGGTCACCAGGTTACGTCGCTTGGAGACGCCGAGTCGGCATGGGCAGCCTGGGATGCGGACCCGTTCCCGCTGGTGCTGCTCGACTGGATCCTCCCCGGCATGGAAGGCACGGAGTTGTGCCGCCGCATCCGGAGCAGCGACGTCGGCGATTCCGCCTACGTGCTCATGATCACGAGCAAGAACCGGCGCGAGGACCTTTCTGAGGTGCTCCGGTCCGGCGCGAGCGACTACCTCGCCAAGCCCTTTGACCTCGACATCCTGGAGGTCCGCCTCGCTGTGGCGGAGCGGCACGTCGAGGAGATCGGTCGCCGCCGTGAGATGGAGGCCGCGCTCGAGTACCAGGCACTGCACGACTCGCTCACGGAGCTCCCGAATCGCAGCCTCCTCCTCGATCGCCTGGCCCAGGGCATTCTCTTCGCCAAACGCCAGCACGGCTCACTGGCGCTCCTCCTCATGGATCTCGATCGCTTCAAGGAGGTCAACGACACGTTTGGCCACCTGCGCGGCGACATTCTGCTGCGGCGCGTAGCGCGGCGCCTCGAAGGATCGCTACGGGCCTCCGACACCGTCGCGCGTTTGGGGGGCGACGAGTTCGCTGTGATCCTCCCTTCGGTGGATACGGAGGGCGGGCTCACCGCGGCCCGTAAGCTCGTCGAGGTGTTGGATGAGCCGTTCGAAGTGGACGAGCAGCCGCTCGAGGTGCGCGCCAGCGTCGGAGTCGCCATGTATCCAACCCACGGTGAGGACGCCGAGTCACTGCTCCGCAGCGCCGACGTGGCGATGTACGTCGCCAAGCGCAGCCATGGCGGCTGCGCGCTTTACAGTCCGCGGCTCGACGACAATTCGATGGGGCGCTTCGCGCTGGTGGCCGAGCTCCGGCGGGCGATCGAGCAGGCCGAGTTGATCGTGCACTACCAGCCCAGCATTGACGTCGTTACCGGGGAGGTCCTCGGGGTGGAAGCGCTCGCGCGCTGGCCGCACAGAGATCGCGGACTGCTGATGCCGGACGAGTTCATTCCCGTCGCCGAGCATGCTGGGCTGATCGATAGCTTAACCCAGTGGGTGCTCGATGCGGCGCTCCGCCAGTGTCACGAGTGGCGCGAAGCGGCCCTTGAGACGCCGCTCTCCGTCAACATCGCGGCGCGGAGTCTGCACAACCCCCAGTTTCCGGATCGATTGGCGGCGCTCCTCGGGACCTGGTCTATCCCAGCGTCGTCGCTCACGCTCGAGATCAGCGAGAGCGCCATCATGGGTGATCCCGAGCAGGCGATGACGATCGCCAAGCGCCTGGCCGATATGGGCGTGGGGATCTCGATCGACGATTTCGGCACCGGCTTCTCATCGGTCGCCTATCTGCGGTTGCTGCCCGTGAGCCAGATCAAGATCGATGGCTCGTTCGTGGCCCGCATCGTGTCGAGCGAGAACGACCTGGCGATCGCCCGCACGATCATCGAGCTGGGCCACGGCCTCGGCATCACGGTGGTTGCGGAGGGCGTAGAGGACCAGGCAACGCTCGATCTGCTGCGCGCGCTGCGCTGCGACGGGGTGCAGGGACATCTGCTGTGCCGGCCGCTTGCGCCGGCGGACATTGGCCGTTGGATGCAAGAGTCCGTGCGGAGGGCGCCGCAGCCCGCCCCTGAGCAGCAAAGCTAGCGGGCCGCGATCTCCCACCAGTTCATGTCGGGGTCTCGGACGAGGAACGAGTTCGTGTCGCCGCCCGCGACGATGTCACGTACCTCGTTGATCGCATACTCCGCCTGGTGCTCGCTGATCCACCGATGCGCCGCCTCGAGCTCGTCCGCCGAGCCGACGGTGAGGGTGTAGCGAAAGCTCAGGGGATTGACGAGCAGTTCCGGCCGCTTCGCGCACACGATGTAATGCCGCGTGTCCGGATGCTTGATGTAGGTAATGCGTCCCTCGCCATAGGCGTTGTGCGCCTCCAGGCCCAGCACCTCGGTATAGAAGCGACACGAGACGGCTGAATCGGCGACCGAGAGCGTGCCGTGCGTGAGGGCCTGTGGGACGTACCCACGACCCGGGAAGCGCTCCGAGGGCATGAGGTGATCCCAGTGCGGGGCGCGAACACCGCCTAAACGCTCGACTCCCGCCGCCTTCCGATTGACGTCCTCGTAGCATTCGATCTCGAGCACGTTCGTGCCCGGCTCGGTGAAGTAGACGGAGTATGAGCCGTGTTGATTTTCGGGCTCGCGAACGGCGCGCAGCCCATATTCTTCGGCATGCACGTTGAGATATGTGTGGGCAGCGTCGATCTCGCCCTTGTTGACGACTCGTACGCCGTAGTGGTTGCCGGCGAACTTCGTCGCCGCATTCGTCCCGCCGTCGTGCAACGTGAGTCTCCAGGGCGTGTTCGGGTGCTTGAGCACGACGGAGTCCGGGCCCTCGCCGACCCGCTCGAAGGCGAGAAGATCGGTGAGCACGGCCGCCGTGTCGGCGAGGGTCGGGGTCTCCATATGGGCGCCCGAGAGCGCTGCGGGCTGGATGCTCATGGCAATCTCCTGCGATCCACCGGGGTGATTTGCCCCAGTGTATCGCAGGACGTACGTGCGTTACATCGTGACGATGTCGCTCGCCATTGGCGCCAATGCCCCGAGGAGCGTCTGCTTCGCGTCGGTGGACACGCCGTTGCTGTCCAGTGCGGCGACCAGATCCTCGACGAGGGCGTTGAAGTCGTCCATCGAGATTCCCAGACCCGCGTGCACGCTCTTCATATCGCCGCCGGTGTACGTGACCGGGCCGCCGCTCGCATTCGCGATCTGCTGGATCAGCAGCTCCTTGAGGCGGGCGACTCGCTGACCGGGCAGAGAGGTAAAGAATTGCGAGATGCGGTCATCGGCGACCAGATTGCCCGTGAACGTGTTGATGACCGCGGTAATGCCGACCAGCCCACCGAGTTGGTCATACAGCGAGTTACCGGTCAACTGCTGCGCCTGGA
>JAXDLH010000327.1:0-2573 GCA_034666705.1 Chloroflexota bacterium | reverse complement strand
CTCGGGCCAGAACATGCGTTGCGCGAACGAGATCAGCGTGCCTTTGAGCTCCGCCATCGTAAGGCCTTTGTCTACCGCAAGCCCTTCGACCTGGTAGAACATCCACTCGTGCGAGGCGTCCTGCTGCTCGTAGCGGTAGACGCGGCCGGGTACCACAATGCGGATCGGCGGCTTGCTGCGCTCCATCACGCGCGCCTGGTTGGGCGAGGTGTGGGTGCGCATGAGCACCGACGGCGGCTCGACGTAGAACGTGTCCCACATGTCACGCGCGGGATGCTCGGGCGGGATGTTGAGGGCCTGGAAGTTGTACCAGTCGAGCTCGACCTCGGGGCCTTCGGTCACCTGGAAGCCCATGTCGCGAAAGATCTCGAGAATGCGGCGCAGCGTCTGCGAGATCGGATGCAGGCCGCCGGTATGGAGGCGCCGTCCCGGAAGCGTCACGTCGATTCGTTCGGCTTCCAGCCGCGAGTCGAGGGAGAGCTGGCTGAGCTGCGTTTCGCGCTCGGCGTAGGCGGACTCCAGCGCCTCTTTGGCGCGATTGGCTGCCTGGCCGGCACCCGGGCGCTCCTCGGCCGGCAGTTGGCCGATACTGCGCATGTGATCGGCCAGGGCCCCGCGACGGCTGAGGTACGTGGTGCGCCATGCCTCGAGCGCTGCTGCGTTGCCGGCCTGCATGAGGTCGGCAAGCGCGCGCTCGGTGAGCCCGTGGAGCGTCTCGTCGATTGCTGCCATCCCGACCTCCCTTCCTTACCTGATGTACCGATTAGTTCCCACTGGCACGAAAAACGCCTCCGTCGCAGAGACAGAGGCGTCGGCCGAAAGGTGCTTGTCGTCCTGAGCCGAGCGAAGGATCTGCGACTCCAGTGCCCGGGCGAGAGATGCTTCGCCGTGGCTGCCTTCACCCCCTTTACCCATTGAAGGGAGCGCTCAGAATGACCCGGACAATTCGGGCTAGGCGGTGACCTTGACTGCCGCCACGAGGGCGGCAAACTCGGGCTGGTTGTTCACGGCCAACTCGGCAAGCATCTTGCGATTGATCTCGACGCCGCTGGCAGCCAACGCCGCCATGAACTTGCTGTAGCTCAGCCCATGCTGGCGGGCGGCCGCATTGATGCGCGTGATCCACAGTCGATGAAAGTCGCGCTTGCGGTTGCGGCGGTCGCGATACTGGTACGACAACGCGTGCAGCATCGCCTCGTTCGCCGTCTTGAAGAGTCGATGGCGAGCACCGTACTGCCCCGCAGTGAGAGCCAGAATCTTCTTGTGGCGTCGACGCGCGGTCACGCCTCTCTTGACGCGTGTCACTGGCGAGTCCTTCTCCAGCCCCGGAGGTGGGGCCGGTCGTTACTTGGCGTACGGGATCAGGCGCCGAATGCGCTTCTGGTCGACGGCCGCGACTGACACCATCTCGTCGTAGTCACGCGCGGCGCGCTTCGAGCGATTGCGGCGCAGGTGGCTCTTGCCGTGCCGGGTGCGGAGCAGCTTGCCGGAGCCACTGACCTGAAAGCGACGCGCCGTCGCTTTGTGCGTCTTCAACTTGGGCATACGTCACCTCAAACGGCGCATTGTACCACAGGCTTGCAGGCCCAAGCAGATGAGCGCCGGTGCGTGAACTGCGGAGCCCTTGGCGGACGCTGACGGTATCGTGTCCGATGTCGGCTATACCGGATAGGTGCTTGGGTAGAGTGCACTCGGCGAGGCGACCCACTGGAAGAGCAGATTGATCAACCGCATAAAGTCCGGCGACTTGAGCGAGGGCGAGCGCGAGAGCGTACGCTCGACGAGTTGCACAGCATGCCGCACATCAACCGCGCTGACAGCGTCGTGTTCTGCAAGGGTTGCCCCGGCCACCGCGTACCAGCGAATCGTGGCGACGTACAGCGCCAGGTAGCGGCTCCCCTGGAGCAGGCTGGTGCCGCTGATGAGTCCCTTGCGCGCCAGAAACGTGCGGAGAAAGCGCACGATGGGCTCCATGAGCACCGCATCGTCCTGCGCGAATCGCACCGCCTTCATTGCGCTCAGGTCCAGAATCGCGTCGGCACTGTTCAATCGAAGGTCGCCGCTCGACTGCACGATCGCCAGCGCTCGACTCAGCCGCGCAGTTGCCGAGGCGTTGCCGCTGTCGATGCGACTCGCGAACGTGCCCTCCTCGATCGCTCCGACGATGGGGGCGACGACCGCCCGCTGCCGCAGCGGCGAGATGCGGCGCTGCGGTCCGTTCGGCTGCAGCGCTTTCCAGCCCTCGGTGGTAAGGGAATCGACCCACGGACGCATGCCCCCAGGTTCAGCATGACTGCCAGATTCTTGCACCAGCGCGTCGAAGTGGAGCAGCCGCTCAGTCAGGGGCAGCGCGCGCTCGCCAAGCAGGCTGCGCGCTGCGGCTTCGAGCGTCAGGTAGTCCTCCCACGCGAGGGGCACTCCGCGCCGCACCAGGATGTGCGGCTCCGCCTGGCCGACCGTGCTGCCGGGAATCGCCCCCTGCAGCGCTTCGCCAACCTCAGCCCACTCGGCGACGCTTGCCTGTACGTCGGTCGCGCTCTCCTCAATGGGAGCACCGTCGTCGTCCACCACCG
>JAXDLH010000326.1:0-4492 GCA_034666705.1 Chloroflexota bacterium | reverse complement strand
GAAACCGAGCAGGTCGACGTAGAAGTGGCGGGCGGCCGGCATGTCGAGCACGTTGAAACCGAAGTGGCCGAGCCGGCGGATCTTGAACGGGCGGTCCAGCATGACTCCGCCGACGTCATACTTCGCTTCTACCTGCATTGCCATCGGGCGCCTCCCTCGCGGTTGGTTGCCCACATGGTAGGCGCTACGGGCCGACGCTGCTAGACCCTTGGACTTGCGGGCAGGCGGGGCATGCCTTCCTTACCGCTGGGCTAGCGTACCTCTCTTCGGTGATGCAGCATCACAGCGCGTAAGGCTGGCTGTGAGACCGATGCCAGCGATATGATCGTGGCACAAGTGAGGAGAGCCAACGTGGCAAAGACCAAGAGGCCAGAAGCGACATATCGCATCGTCTCCGAGGAAGAGGGCCGCGCGATTTTCGACGCCGAAGCTCGCAAGTTGATGAACGTCTCTGGCGAGGAATGGGTCCGCCGCTACGATGCCGGCGAGTACGATGACGATCCGCGGCACGAGGAGATCGTCGAGCTTTCCCTCCTGCTCCCCTTCTTTCGGCGAGTTCCGTAGCGGCGGTGGCGGGTCGCACACCGCAGCAGGCACTTGACGACTTCCTCCATCAATTGCAGCAGGCGCTCTCCTGTCTCTGCGATGGAGTACTGCTGGCGACGGGATCTCGGGATCCTTCCGAGGTGCACGGGATTTGGTTAGCTCAGAGCCCTCAACGGATTTACTCGGCCGATTTCCTGGCGCTCAAATTTACTTACGACTACCGATTGGTCGAGACAGGTGACCGGGCTGGTCCATGGAGGCTGAGTACAGCGGGATATGGGTGTGCACTTCATGACCAGGAACGCGAGATCCTTGCGTACCATTGGCATCCGCTCACGCGCAATGGACCTGACTTCCCGCACCTCCACCTGAGCGCGGGAGCGCGAGTCTTGCACCAAGGACTGATCACAGCCCATCTACCAACTGGTTACGTCGGTTTGGCGGACGTACTCGGACTGGCGATCCAGACCTTCGGCGCGCGGCCAACGAGAGCTAACTGGCATGAACTCTTCACCCGGGCCAAAGACGCGTCTGAGTCCGCACGACCGTAAGCGCAACCTACGAGCACTCACTCCGCCTGTCATGCGCGCCGGGTGCACCTACCCAGAATGGTGGTCTGCCATCCTGAAGGGCGGCCCGGGATCGCCCGGGCCGCCCTTGGCCCGTCATTTACGGCGGCTTCAGTATTGCTGGATGGGCGCTCTACGATAGGTCCCACTGGTAGGCGTTGCGACTGAAGGTGCCGAACAGCCGGCTCGCTTCCGCGCCACCGCGGAAGTCGTCGAGCGCCTTGATGCCCTTGCGCACGGCCGGCGTCGTCGGATTGAAGTAGAGCAGCATGACCGGCAGGTCGGCGGCGACGACGTCGTCGATGGCGCGGATCGCCGCGCTCTGATCCTGGGTCGAGATGCTCCGGTAGTAGCGCGTGATGAGTTGGTCGAGTTGCGGATTGCTGTAGCCGCCTCGATTGCCACCGGAGTAGCGGTTCGCGGCATTGGCGATCGCTTGGGTGTTGACGCGAGACAGGATCGAGTCGCCGGAGCCGCGCGCTGACGTCTCGAAGCCCGGATACTTGGTGCGAGCCTCGCGGTCGCGCACGATGGCGCCCCCGATGACGTACTGCTCGGCGGACACGCCGACCTTCTTCCAGTAATCCGCGATAATGGCGATCTCGCTCTCACCGCCCTCGGTGGTCCACAGGTTGGTGGTGAAGCGCGCGCCGCCCGGGCCTACCAGGACGCCATCGTTGCCAGGCGACCACCCGAGTTGGCCGAGTGTCGCCTGGGCGCGCGCTGGATCGTACGAGTAGCTCGCCCAGCGGTCCTTAACGGCGTCGTATAGCTTGTCGCCGGGAGGCAGCAGGGAGTTGGCGATCAACTCGCCGTGCCCGTGCTGGACGGTGGCCGAGATGGCAGAGCGATCGACCGCGGACATCAAGGCCTGGCGGACGCGCGGGTCCAACGCCGCCGGTTGCTGCTGGAACTCGCGATTGAACTGCGGGGCGATGAAGCGCGTCGTCCCCGTACCCTCGTACACCGTGCCCTGGCCTGAGCGGTCCCACTCATCCTTCAACTGCAGCCCGAGCTCGGCGCTGAGCGAGTTGTCCATGAGCATATCGACCGAGCCCGCCATCGTGGCGGCGTACAACGTTGGCTCGTCGTTGAACATCTTGACGATCACGCGGTCGAGCTTCGGTCGACCGAGGAAGTAGCCCTCGTAGGCGGCGAAGGTGAGGGACACGCCAGGCTGGAAGTCGGTCAGGCGAAAGGCCCCCAGGTGCACGTACTGGCTCGTCCAGTACGGCAGATTGATAAAGGCGGGCGTGTCGAGCGTTTGATAGGACTGCTCGAGGAGGTGGCGCGGGTGCGGCCAGAGCGCCCGCAGCCCGATCGAATCGGCCTGGTAGTACGGGGCCTTCCAGTAGACCACGAACGTGTAGTCGTCCGGCGCCTCTGCCGAATCCGCTTCCTGCAGCGCATCTCGGTTGAGGAAGGGTACCTTCGGATCGGTATCGAGCTGGAAGGAGAAAAGCATGTCGCGTGCGGTGAAAGGCGTGCCATCCTGCCAGGTGACGTCGTGCCGCAGTGGGTACGTGCTCTTCTCACGCCCATCTGGAAGGATCTCGAGCAGGCCGTTGTCGAGCGATGGCACCTGCGCGGCGAGTCGAGCCACCGGCGTTTGCGTGTTCCGGTCGGCAGTGACCAAGCCATCTGAGTGAAGCTCGTTGAGCGATTGCCAGCCGCCGCTGGTCGTGCTGCTGCCGATAATGCTCATCGCGTCGATGCTGTTCGTGACGGCCACGTTGAGGGTCCTCTGGCCCGCAGGACGGTTAGCAACCGTTGCTGCGGACGACTGCCCGCCGGATTGCGGCGTCTGCGGCGACGCACACCCTGCTACCAGCATCAACCCGATGCTCATGGCCAATGCTGCCCGAAGTACTCGCCGCCTACGCATCAGATGTCCTCCACACTCTGCGGACCCACAGTATCCATCTACTATAGCGTGGCGCGGGATCGCATCGGGAGAGAAACTGCCGACTATGGTCGCTCCATTTGCCCCAGGATCTCGAGCACACGATCGGCCGTGATTGGCAGCTCCGTCACCGGTGCGCCGATCGCGTCGGCCACCGCGTTCGCGATCGCCGCCGCGGTCGGTACAGTGGGTGTCTCGCCGATCGCCTTCGCGTGGAACGGGCCCGGCCCGGTCGTGGGAATGTTGATGGTCGTCAGCGGCGGAATGTCCTGGATGCTCGGCAGCTTATAGTCGCCAAGGTGGGAGGTGGTGATGCGCCCTTCCTCGACGCCCAACTCCTCGATCAACGCGTAGCCTACGCCCTGCACCAACGAGCCATCAATCTGGCCCTGATGGCCAATCGGGTTGATGATCGTCCCCACATCCTGCGCGGTGACGAGGCGGCGAATCGTCACTTCGCCGGTCTCGGGGTCCACCTCGACCTCCGCGGCCTGTGCGCAGTACTGTTGATCTGGACTCCGCTCCGGGGCGAGGCTCACCTGCACGTGGGCGCGCTCATCGCCAGCCATGACCATCTCGCGTGCCAGCTCCTCCAGCGTGACGAAGCGCCCTTCCGGGCTGCGCCAGCCGTGCCCATCCCACGTGGTCGTGTCGCTGCCGAGCATGGCGGCCGCCAGCGGCGTGAGCTGCTCCTTGAGTCGCTCAGTCGCGGTGAGGGCCGCGTGGCCGGCGGAGTTCGTGATCCCGCTGCCACCCGTCCCAACGTCGATCGGCAGCGAATCGGTGTCGCCATGCACCATGTGTACCCTTTGGATCGGCACCCCCCACGCTTCGGCGAGGACCTGCGCGATCACGGTCAGGCCGCTCGTGCCGCTATCGGGGATTGAGCTGACGGCAGTGAGGGTGCCGTCCGGGTTGAGCGTCAGGTCTGAGCTGCTGCGCCCCGCGCCGGTGCCGCGCGCCGCCAGGCCCAGCCCGCGCCCGATGTAGCGTCCCTTCGGCTTGCCCCAGCCGACTGCCTCTGCCGCGGCTTGCATGACGCGTGGCGCGACGATCTCACGTCCATCGGACGTGCGTTCCGGTAGATGGCGGAGCCGCAGCTCCAGCGGATCGATCCCCAGCGTGCGCGCCAGGAGGTCGAATTGCGCTTCGGCGGCGAAGACCGCTTGCGGCTGCCCGGGCGCGCGCATGTACGCGTTGGGCACCGTGTTGGTGTAGACCATGCGGGCGTCGATGCGCACGTTGGGAATGGTCCACCAGCCCGCGGCATTGTTCGAGCCGCCGAGGTTGCCGTTGAAGATCGGGGGCTTTAAGCCACCGTAGGCGCCGCTGTTCCACACGACGTGCGCATCCCAGGCGGTGATCGTGCCGTCGCGCCGGGCGCCGCTGCGAATCGTGATCACCGAGGGATGGCGCGGGGTAGCGGCAGTGAGATCCTCATCGTAGCTGTTGACGAATTTGACGGGCCGGCCGG
>JAXDLH010000325.1:0-8595 GCA_034666705.1 Chloroflexota bacterium | reverse complement strand
GGGTCGCCGCTGGCTGAGGCGCAGCAGACGCAAGGGGAGGCCGCGCAAGTCCGCGAGCTCGCCGAGCGGCTGTTAGTTCAACCATACCCCTACGCGCCGACCGCAAACGCCCAGCCACCTACCGCTCACCTCCTTCCTGGCCAGGTGCCCACCGATCTCCCGCTGGATGTGCCGGTTCCTCCAGGCGGTCGACTGGTCGGCAGCCTGGTCCGCACCGGTGGGGGCCCGGCGTCTACCGTGGAGATCGTGATCGACGCACCCGGAACTCCGCAACAGATCCAGCGATTCTACGCAGACGCCTTCGCCACGCGCGGCTGGACTCCACCCTCCTATGGCGGTTTGGGCCCGTTTGGTGCACCGGGCGGCGGCTTCCAGTCGGCGTCCCCATTTCCCATCAGCAGCATGTTCTGCCAGGACAACGATGACCGCTATGCAACGTTGACCGTTCGCCAGGCAGGCAGCGGACCGGCCGACGTGCGGCTCAACGTGTCTCAGCCCGTCGCCTCATCCGCGTCGGGTGGAGGCCCTAGCTACACTCCCTGCTCGCCGCCACCGACACCACCATTTTCTGTCCCATTCGGACCCGCTCCCGCTGCTTCGTTCACGAATCCGATCCCGCCCTTGACTCCACCCGAAGGTGTCCAGCTTCGAACCACGGGCGGTGGCGGCGGTGGGAACGGCTGGAGCTCCGAGGCGGTGGCGCAAACCGACATCTCCGCTGCCGACCTGGAGGCCGACCTCTCTCTACAGCTCGAAGACGCCGGCTGGACGAAGGTCGATGGGGGTATCGACGGGCCCGCCGCGTGGAGTACCTGGGACGTGCCGGCCGATGGTAATTGGCAGGGACTGCTCTTCATTGTGGAGCTGCCCGCCGAGAATCAACGGGCGCTCTCGATTCGGGCGTACTCGACCTCTGGTGGCTTCGGACCGGGGCCGTTCTACGGACCTTTCCCCTACTGAGGCGACACGAGGGCGGTGCCGCGACGGCCCCAGCACGCTACCCAGCACGCTACGCTGGAAAGAGCGACTGCGCGAGATCTTCAGCCGCGCGCACCAGCAGTGGGTATGGCTCGCGCATCGCCTGGGCGACCGGAACCTCGGCAGCGACGAGCGTCACGATCGCGATGAACGGATCGACACCGACTACGTCAGGCGGCCGCTCGAGTTGACCGACGATGGCTACACATGGCACGCCACAGCACCGCGCCGCATTCGCGACCCCAACCGGGCCCTTGCCACCCCAGGAGCCAAGGTCGAGCTTGCCCTCGCCCGTAATCACGAGGTCGCACTCGGCAAGCCGAGCGTCGAAATCGAGGAGCTCCAATACGAGTTCTATCCCCGGCCGGAGCGTCGCCGAGGGAAGCGCCAAGAGCGCGGCGCCCATCCCGCCGGCTGCACCGCCGGACGGCGTGTGGCGCAGCTTGCGCCCGAGCTGCGCTTCAAGGAGGGAGCCGAGTCGGTCCAGGTTCGCCGCCAGCAGGCGCACCATGGCCGGATCCGCCCCCTTCTGTGGTCCGAAGCTCGGGGCGGCACCGCGCGGGCCAATGAGCGGGCTGTCGACGTCGCACGCGGCCACAATCTCGACCTCCCACAGCCGAGCGTCGAGGCCGGCCAGATCGACCGAGCGGAGCTGGCTGAGCTGGCCGCCCCCCGGACTGAGGTCACGCCCTGCGGCGTCGAGCAAGCGCGCGCCGAGGGCCTGCAACATGCCTGCGCCACCGTCAACTGTCGCGCTGCCGCCAAGGCCAATGATGAGCCGGCGGTAACCCATATCGAGCGCGGCCATGATCAGCTCGCCCGTGCCCTGGCTTGTCGCGACCAGCGGATTCAATGCGGCCGGCGCCACGAGCCGTAAGCCGGATGCCTCAGCGGACTCGATAATCGCCGTCCGGCCGTCGGGCAGCCCAGCCCACCGAGCCTCGACGGAATCTCCCAGAGGCCCGACCACACGCTGCCGAAAGGTCGCACCCCCGCGCGCGCGGCTGAGCACGTCCAGCGTGTCATCCCCGCCATCGGCAATCGGGACCTGCTCGATGGTCGCGTCCGGAAGTTCCCGGCGCAGCCCCTCCGCGATGGCCGCGGCGACATCGAAGCAGTGCAGCGTCCCCTTGAATGCGTTCGGCGCGACGACGATCCTCGATGGTCTCGGGTGGCGCATGTCGTCATCGCTCCGGGCGCACTTGCTATCTTTTAAGCAGTTGTGGCAACAACGCGTCATGCAGAGCATAACCCTGACGGAGGCCGCGATGAGCGCGATTGACGTTCCCTTCGCTGATGCGGACTTCCGCCACCTGCGCATCAGCGTCGGCGCCTGCCGGCTGCGCATCGGCCCGGACGGTGGCGATCACTGGGCCACCGGCGTGTATGAGGATCCGGGTGGACAGGCTCCGCTCGCAATCGAGCAGGCGGACGGCGACGTGCGCATCCACCAGCAGTGGGATGTGGCGCGCGTCTTTGGGATCGCGTCCGGCCCGCCGACGCTCAGCCTATCGCTCGGCGGCGCCAGGCAGTACGCGCTCACCATTGAGACCGGCGCGAGCGAGGCGGTGCTCGACCTCGGCGGCCTGCCGCTCACCCGCCTGACGCTCCGGCTCGGCGCGACGAACACCAAGATCGACTTCAGTGCGCCGAACCCGACGGAGATGGAGCGGCTCGACCTCACCGTTGGCGCCGCCGACACCGGCGTGCGTAACCTGGCCAACGCCAACGCGGTCTCGCTGCTCGTCGAGGGCGGCGCCGCGGCCTACACGCTCGACTTCGGAGGCACGCTCCAGCGCAATCTCGAAGCGCGAATTACGGCTGGCATGACCTCCGTTGAACTGGACGTGCCACTCGGCACGCCCGCCCGCATCTACTCCGAGACGGTGCTCGGCAGCGTAGACGTGGGCGACGGATGGATGAAGCAGGGCGGCGCCTTCGTCAACGCCGCGGCCCTGGCAGATGGGACGCCTATCCTCACGGTGCACGCGAACCTGGCACTTGGCCAGTTGCGGCTCCGGGTGAGCTAGCTGCTACGCGAGCCGGGTGGCACCGTACCAGTGCCGGAACCAGTACGACTCGCTGAAGCTGGATATCCCGACGCCATGCGCCTCGTCGATCGCGTGCACGAACTGGCCATTGCCCATATAGATCCCGACGTGGGAGAGTCCCGGCTCGTCAGTGTCCTGGAAGAATAGGAGATCGCCGGGCTGCAATTGCCCGGTCGGGTGCGGCCCCGCATCGTACTGGCTGAAAATGTCGCGCGGAAACGGTCGCCCCGGTCGGTTCTCGATGAAGTACACAAACCCGGAGCAGTCGAAGCCAGCGGGCGTCGTGCCGCCCCACACGTATGGATAGCCGACGTACTGCAGCGCTTGCTGCACCGCCGGCGGCGCCCCGGACAGGGTACCGGGCAACGCGCCGGGCGTGAGGCTCGCCGCCGTGCTCGTCGCGCCGATGATCGGCGAGGGGCGCGGCTGCGAGGTCGGAACGGGAGTGGACGTAGCGCGCAGCGTGCTTGCTGCTCCGGCACTCGCCGTTGGTATGGCCCTCGGCGTACTTGTTGGCGACGGCGATAGGGTCGGCGTGGCCGTGGGGCTTGGTACCGACGTGGGGGTACTGGTCGGCGTGGGGGCAACCGTGGGCGCGGTCAGCGGCACGGCGCTCGGGTCGATGGGCACCACGAGGCCTTGTCCGGCCACGATGCGATCTGCGGTCTCCAGCCCATTCGCCTCTACCAGGTCGGCCTGGCTTACGCCGAATCGGCGGGCGATCCCAAACAGGGTGTCGCCCGGCTCGACTACGTAGGTAACATGCGGCACCACGGGCGCCACGTCCACGGGAGCAGGCGTCGCCGAGACCGGGGCCGGCGGGCTGGGCTGGAGGGAGGCCGGCACGGTCAGGTCAGTCCCGACCACGATGTGGTTGGGATCGGGGATATCGTTCATTCCGAGGAGCACGTCAGAGCTCACGCCGAGTCGGCTGGCGATCTCGCTCAGCGTGTCGTCTGGCTGCACCGTGTAGACGTAGCGCGGCGCGGGGAGTGGCTCGGCAGGCTCCACCGGCGGCGGGTTGGGTATCACACCGGCGGGAACGCCCGTTGCATCCGCCGCATCGGGCAATGCGGGAGTATCCCTATGCGGCAGTTGCAGCATGGCGCCGACGACGATGAAACTCGGGTCGTCGATGCCGTTCAGGCCGGCCAGGGTCTCCACATCCACGCCCGTGCGCTCGGCAATCACGCTCAACGTGTCGCCCGGCTGCACCTCGTACGTATCCGCCGCGGCGACTACGCTCGCGTGGAACCAGGGCACGAACGCAACGAGCAATGCCGCGGCGATGCGGACGCTCCGAAGCCAGCGGAGGCGGGCGAGCCGCGGGGGCGCGGAGTCCACAACCGCGGGGGACTGGGATGAGCCACAATCGCCCAATAAGCGTAAGAACATGACAGCGGGTACCTCGGGCTGCGGAAGACCCATAAGCGTACTGGACGGAATACGGATTCGACGGCCGTCCCAGGCACGGGTACCGTCACAGAGGGGTCGCAGTTGGCGCAACACCACGTAGTGCTCCCGCCCAATCGCCGAGAACGAGCGCCACTCGGCCGCGTGCGCGCCTCAGGAGATACTCGTCGAGCCGGGGCGCTACTGCCCACCCGTCAAAATAAAGCCGACCCGCGGTACCGTCCTAAGCAGATCCGGGTGGGCGGGGTCAACCTCGATCTTGCGGCGCAGCCGGTGCATCGTTACCCGCACGACGTCCTCTGAATCCGTCTCCTGATGCCCCCACACCTGTCGCAGGAGCACGTTCAGCGGGACCACCGCCTCCGCGTTCAGCAACAGGAAGTGGAGCAGACGGAACTCGGTAACCGTCAGATCGACCGGTTCACCCCGGACGGTCACGGTCCGCATGGCACGGTTCAGCACCACGGAGCCGCACGCCAGCGGGGCCTCCGGCGTGGCAGGTGCGAACGGGGCGTGGCGCTTCAACACCGTTTGGATGCGGGCGATCAGCTCGCGGTGGCCGAACGGCTTCGTCACATAGTCGTCGGCTCCCAGCTCGAAGCATCGGACCTTGTCATCCTCCAGGATCCGCGCCGAGAGCACGATGACCGGCGTGGTCGTGAAGCGCCGCAACTCTTCGAGCACGTGAAAGCCATCGTCGGCGCCGATGTTGAGGTCAAGCACGACCATGTCCGGAGTATTGTGCCGGAGGGTGCGCAACGCGCCCTCCGCGTCGTACGCCGCGATCGGCTCCAGACCAGCGCGGCGCAGCGAGAAACTCACGAGGTCGACGAGGTCGCGGTCGTCGTCGACGAGGAGCACTTGCGTCATACGCTCTCGACCGCGGGAAGCGTAAACCACACCGTCGTCCCTGACCCTACCTGGCTGTCGACCCCAATCCGGCCATCGTGCGCTTCCACCATCGCCTTGGCAATCGCGAGTCCCAACCCGACACCGGGCTGAGCCGGCGTGGAAGCGCCGCGGTAGAATCGCTCGAATAGACGGCCAAGCTGCTCGGCTGGGATGCCGGCCCCATGATCGCACACGCGAACGGTGACCTCCGGCCCATGCCGCGCGGCGTCCACGAGGATCTCGCTCCCCTCCGGACTGAACTTCGACGCGTTGTTCAGCAGATTCAGCAAGATGTGAACCGCCCGCCGCGGGTCCGCCAGCACCGACAGGCCAGCCACCCCCGGTCCGGTGCGAAGCGCCTGCTGGCGCACCTCGAGACTCGGGCGGACCAGATCGGCCGCCTCGGCGACCATATCCCGAAGCCTGGTGGGCGCTGCCGAGATCTCGAAGCGTCCGGCGTGAATGCTGCTCGCACTCAGCAGGTCATCCACTACCGCACTCAGGCGGGCGGCGTTGCGGCGCGCAATCCCCGTGGTTCGCTCGTGGTCCTGCACCGTGAGATCGCCGGCATATGCGGTGAGGAGCTCGAGGGCGCTCTCCAGATTGGTGAGCGGCCCGCGCAGTTCATGCGCTACGTCGTGCAGCAGCTCCTCGCGCAGTCGATTCAACTCAGCGTGGCGGGAAACGTCGTGCACGACAAAGATGTCGACCGGCGGGGCGGACGCTTCGATCAGTCGCGTGCGCGTTACCTCCACGTCGAGGTTCCGGCCTGATGGCTCATTCACGGTGCCGTGCCACTGCTCATCTCCTTCCTCCAGGTCACTATGGCTGTCGACAAACGGCAGTAGCTCACCTACCTGTCGACCACGGAGCAATCCGGAGCCCCCGAACAGGGCGTCGGCGGCTGGATTGCAATCCAGGATCTGTCCGGTGGGGCTCGCGGTGAGCACGGGATCCCGCAGTGCAGCAAACAGGGCGCGCTGGCGAGCATCCTCGCGAGCGGCCGCCTCGAGCCGCGCCCCCATTGCCTGGCGGGTCCGCTCGAGCTCCTGGGCGAGCGGCGCCAACTCCGGGGCCTCGACCCCGGGAATCGGGGTGCTGAGGTCGCCGTCGCGCAGTCGGGTTGCCGCGTTCGCCAGCGCGAGCACCGGCTGGCGGACGCCGCGCGCCACGAAGTATGCGAGGATGACGCCGGCGAGCATGATGCCGGCGGTGACCGGCACCTCTGGCATCAGAGCGTTCAAGATCTGCGCGTTGATCGTAGCCGTGGGGAGCGCGGACGCAAAGATGCCGCGGCGCGCCCCATCGGGACCGACGAGCGGCGTGTAGTATGTCCGGACCTCGCCGATCGGGAGATTTCGCGTCGCCAGCAGCGGCTCTCCACCGTTCAGCACCTGCCGGCCTGCCGCTGGATTGAGCCCCACGTCGGTGAGCGGTGTCCCGTTGGGCAGCCGCAGCGTCGTCGTCACCCGCTGGTCTTCATAGAACAGGCTTGCATCGAGACCGGTCCGTTGTTTGAAGAGCTCCAGGTCCCCGTTGTCGGTCACGATCGCCAGTCGCAGCATGCCGATCAGACTCGTGCCGCTCGCGTCGACGAGCGGCACGTACCAGCGGTATGCAACCGAGCCACTCTCATCGAGCCCGATTCCGTCCGCGTGGCGATGTTCGATAGCCGCCGTCAACCCCGCGTCATCTTCAATCGACCGCGGCGTGGCGATCGGCGCGCCGAGCCGACGCCCCGCCCAGACGCGGCCATTCGTGTCAGCAACAATAGCCTCGTCGACCCGGGTAACCCCGATCGCGAAGGCGAGAATGCGCTCGACGTCGTCCGCCCGGTGACTGTCGACTGCGGCGACGAAAGCGCTACTCCCGAGAAGTTGTTCACCCAGGGTTGCAAGGCTATCGCGCTGATCTGCCAATTGCTGGTGGAACACCGCCGCCCCGTCAATAATTCGGCGCTGTGCCGCGAGATCGATCTGGGTGCTCAACCCGAGCAGCGCAACGGCGGTCGAGGCAGCCGCGGTTGCGAGGACGAGCAGCATCGAGAAGAGCGTGGAGTGAAAGAGGACGCCGCGCCGTGTTCGCGCGGGCCGCGCGACTGCGGCAGGCGCGGCGATAGCGCCGCTGCCTCGCTTGACCGTAGTGAGCACGACGCTGTGGCCTCAACTTCTGCTTATCTGCCGGGTGGTTGGCAAGTATAATGTCGCAATTCGTTACGCACAAGCACATTGCACGCGGTTGATGGGCGAAATACCGGCCGTCGATTTGCCCACTAACTCTGCGCGCCGCAGATTGCAGGCAGTCGTCACCGCCTGCGAGCATTCTGTGAGATTAGCTCACTGGCCCTGTGTCCTCATTTGTGATCCGACTCGACATACGCTATCGGCATTGGCGTACCGCCCCCGGGGAGACCTCCATGCGTGGTAAATCGGCGACCCTGCTGCTCGTTTGCCCTGAAGACGGTATGCCGCGATGAAGCGACGCATCCTGCTTCCGCTCGTGCTCATTGTTCTCATCGCATTGGCCGGCGGCGGGTTTGTAGCCTATCAGTTGAATCGGGCAGTCCCCGCATTGGCAGCTACCCGGTCCCTGCCGACCGTCACCCAACTTGACGGTACGCCCCCCAACCTCCCCTGGCCGACGAAGGGCGCGGCTGCCGTCGGCATCATGGGTATGGGGCCGCTCGCGCATAGTCAGGATGTCCGCCCGCGTCCCATTGCGAGTGTCACCAAGATCATGACCGCCTACCAGGTACTGATCGACTATCCGTTGCTGCCGGGTGATCGTGGTCCCACCGTTACGATTACCACCGCGGACGTGGCCAACTACCAGCGAGAGCTCGCAGATGGACAATCGGTGGTTTTCGTGCAGCAGGGCGAGCAACTCACCGAGTATCAGTTGCTCCAGGCATTGCTGCTGCCATCGGGCAACAACATCGCCGAGGTCCTTGCCGCCTGGGATGCCGGATCGGTGGATGCGTTCGTGGCCAACATGAATGCCAGGGCGACGGAGCTGGGCATGACGTCGACCCACTTTGCCGACGCGAGTGGTGTATCACCACAGACGGTCAGCAATGCGCCGGACTTGATCCTCCTCACCCAGGCAGCCCTGGACGACCCCGTCTTCGCCGACATTGTGTCCCAGCAGGAGGCCACCATCCCAGTCGCCGGGACGGTCTTCAACGTCGATACGGCCCTGGGTCAGAATGGGATCGTCGGCGTCAAAACCGGCTCAACCCCGGAAGCCGGTGGCTGCTTCGTGT
>JAXDLH010000324.1:0-13160 GCA_034666705.1 Chloroflexota bacterium | reverse complement strand
CGACGAAATCGTGAAGCACCGCTTCACTCTCGAGCGCAGCGCTCAGCAGTGGACGCGCCAGACCCACGACATTGGCGCCAAGCGCGAGCGCTGCGGCCACATGCAGCCCGCTGCGGACCCCGCCGGTCGCGATCACTGGGACTCCGAGCCCCTGGCACTCCATGACTGATGCTGCGCTTGGGATCCCCCAGCCTGCGAGCGCTTCGCCCAGGCGAGCGGCGCGCGCCAGGCCTCGATCGGCAGCACGATGCGACTCGACGAGCGCGAACGAGGTGCCACCCGCACCGCCCACGTCGATCCCTGCCACGCCAGCGCTGACAAGTCGCGCTCCTTGCTCACGGGCGATCCCTGCGCCGGTCTCCTTGGCGATTATCGGTACGGAAAGGGCACGTGCGATGCGCTCGATCGCCGCGAGCGCGCCGCGTGCCCGCGTGTCACCCTCGGGTTGGACGACTTCTTGCAGATAGTTCAAGTGGATGGCGAGTGCGTTTGCCTCGAGGGTCGACACGAGGCGCTCGACGTCGCCCAGGACCAGTGGCGCCTCCGAACCTTGCGGGATGAGCTGGGGCGCGCCGACGTTGGCGATGAGCAAAGCATCCGGTGCCGCCTCGCGCGCGACGGTATACGTGGCGAGCAGCTCGGGTTGGCGGATCGCGGCGCGCTGACTCCCCACCCCCATCGCGAGACCGTACGCTTGCGCGGCCCCGGCGAGTCGCCGATTGATCTCCGCGGCTCGCGGATGGCCGCCCGTCATGGACGCGATGAGGATAGGCGCACGCAGATGACAGCCGAATAGATCAATGCCGAGGTCGACCTCGTCCAGGTCGATCTCGGGGAGGGCCTGGTGCACGAGTTGGACGTCGTCCCAGCCCGGGCTCACGTCCGGCGTGACGGTCCGCTGGGTTGTGATGTCGATGTGGTTGGCCTTGCGGATGGGAATCTCATCCAAAGCTGATTGCTCCGTGCGGCGCTACGCTGGATTCTAGCGAAGCCCAGCGCGCCAGGCCGGCCGAATAGCGGACCGTATAATCGTGCAGATTTGCACGTCTGCGAAGGGTGATTGCATGGGCGCATGTCGGTTTCTGACGGCCGGCGAGTCGCACGGACCCGGCCTCACGATGATTGTCGAGGGGATGCCCGCCGGCGTGCCCGTCTCAGAGGACGTGCTTGCCGTCGATCTGCGCCGTCGCCAGGGGGGCTACGGTCGCGGAGGGCGGATGCTCATCGAGCAAGACTACGCGTACATCACCGCGGGCGTCACGCGCGGCCTCACCACTGGTGCGCCCATTGCGTTGACGATCGAGAACAAAGACTGGGCCAACTGGAAGGACAAAACCCCACCACCCATCCATGTGCCTCGCCCCGGCCATGCCGACCTCTCCGGGTCCTTGAAGTACCAGCACGACGACATGCGGCTCGTTCTGGAGCGCTCGAGTGCGCGCGAGACGACCGCGCGGGTCGCGGTGGCGGGCGTGGCAAAAGCGTTGCTGGGCGAGCTCGGGGTGAGGATTGGCTCCCACGTGGTTTCCATCGGTGGCGTGCAAGCGCCGGTGCCGGAGGGGCCGTGGGAGACCCTTTTCGCGCAGGCGGAGGAATCCGAGGTGCGCTGCCCGGATCCGGAAGCGAGCCGCAAGATGATCGCACGGATCGACGAGGCGAAGGTCAATCGCGATACGCTGGGGGGAGTCGTCGAGGTCGTGGCCTGGGGCTTAGCGCCGGGCGTGGGCAGTTTCGTCCATTGGGACCGCAAGCTCGACGGCAAGCTCGCCTGGGCGGTCATGAGCATCAACGCCATCAAGGGCGTCGAGATTGGCGACGGCTTCGCCTCGGCGATGAAGCCCGGCACGCGGGTCCAGGACGCGATCCGGTGGGGCGAAGGCCGGCCTATTCGCGCGTCGAACCGGGCGGGTGGCACTGAGGGCGGCGTAACCAACGGCGAGCCGATTGTGGTGCGCGCGGCGATGAAGCCGATCTCCACGACGTTGACGCCCCAGCCGTCGGTCAACGTGAAAACGGGCAAGGAAGAGGATATGGAGTACCAGCGCTCCGACATCTGCGCCGTGCCCGCGGCCGCGGTCGTCGTCGAAGCGATGGTCTCGATTGTGCTGGCCGACGCCTACCTCGAAAAGTTTGGTGGTGATAACGTGGCGGAGACGCGCGCCAATATGGAGAGCTTCCTCTCCACAATTGGCTGGGCCGCGCTGGTCTAGAGTCTAGATGCAGTCGCGCTGCTGGTTATCGAACCAGGTGGTATGGCACGTCCATCACGACCGTGTTGGGTCGCAGAAATAGCACGCCCTTGAGGGCCAGTGCAGTCTGGTTGTGGAGCACATATTCCCACGGGTAGTGCGGCACGAACTCGGAAAGCACGACGATGACCGTGCGGTCGGGCTCGCGCTGTTGGAGCGCGTCGAGGTAAGTCTGTACCGCGCCGACAAGCGCGCGGAACGGCGACTCGAGCACGACCAGTGGCACGTCGTCGACGAGCGCTTCCCAGCGCTCGCGCAGCCGATCGCCCGCCTCGCGGTCATCAGTCACGTGGATCGCCGTCACGTTATGCGAAAGCTTGAGCGCAATGGCGAGCGTGCGCTGCGTCGCGCGGTTGATTCCCGGAACGGGAATGATGACGTACGGTTCCGCAATGTTCGGCACCGGCTCGTCGAGGTTATCGAGCGCGAGCAGGTCCGCAACCTTGACGTAATGATGATTGATGGCGCGCATCGTCATGACCAGAATGGGGATCAGCACGATGACCATCCACGCCCCGTGCTCGAACTTCGTCGCCGCAATGATGATTGCGACGAGGCAGGTCGTGACTGCGCCGAGGGCATTGATGGGCAAGCCACGCTGCCATCCGGGCTCGCGTCGCCGCCACCAGCGCACCACCATGCTCGCCTGTGATGCAGTGAACGAGACGAACACGCCGACGGCATACAGCGGAATCAACGCATCGGTCTCGGCTCGAAACGCGATCATCAGAGCGATCGACGGGATGCTGAGGGCGAAGATGCCCGTGCTGAACGCCAGTCGGTCGCCGCGATACCCGAATTGGTGGGGCAGGAAGTGGTCGCGTGCCAGGAAGTAGCTGAGTCGCGGGAAGTCCGAGAAGCTCGTGTTCGCCGCGAGGACGAGGATCAGTGTCGTCGCTGCCTGGAAGGCGAAGTACGGGACCGTGCTATCGCCGTACGCAATCCGGCCCAGTTGCGAGATCACAGTCTCGGTGCTGCTTGGAAGGATCGCGAATTGCACGGCGAGGTAGGTTATTCCGAGGAAGAGGAAGCCGAGGATGCAGGCCATCCAGGTGAGCGTCGTGCGCGCATTCTGCCACTCGGGCGGCTTGAACGCTGGGACCCCGTCGGAGATCGCCTCGGTGCCCGTTAGTGCGGCGTTCCCTGAAGCGAACGCCCGCAGAATGAGGAAGATACTCAGCGGCTCGACGACCGGGAGGCTGGCGGCCTTGGCCTGCAGATCCCCCGGTCCTTCGGTAATGAGATGGAATGCGCCCAGCCCGATCATGAGAAACGCCATGAGCAGAAAGGCGTACGTCGGTGCCGCGAAGATGCTGCCGCTCTCCCGGACCCCGCGCAGGTTTACGAGCATGATGAGCAGGATGAACGCCACGCCGAGCTCCACGGCGAACGGGTGCAAGCTCTGGATAGCCGAGGTGACCGCGGCCACGCCTGCCGAGACGGATACGGCCACCGTCAGGACGTAGTCGATCAACAGTGCCGAGCCCGCTATGAGGGATGGGTACGTGCCGAGGTTGTCCTTCGTAACGATGTAGGATCCGCCGCCTTGCGGATACGCCTTGATCGTCTGCCGGTATGACGTGGCGACGATAGCGAGGAGCACGGTAATCGCGATGGCGATCGGCAACGTGTAGCTGAGCGCGGCCGCGCCGCCCGCCACCAGCACGACGATAATCTGCTCGGTCGCGTAGGCGGAAGAGGAGAGCGCGTCAGAGGAGAAAACGGCGAGGGCCTTGACCTTGGTAAGGCGCTCGTTCGCCAATTCGGCGGTTGCCAGCGGTTGGCCGATGAGGACCCGCTTGACGTTATTGAGGACCCGACCAAAAGGGCTGCGTGGACGGAGCGATTGCTCCGTTGTCTCCAGGCGACCGGCGCCGGTGCGCCGCAGGCCGCCTCCAACCGCTCGCGTGATGCGGACGTGCTGATTGCCGCTGCGGCTGCCTCGAATGACTTCGCGATGCTCGAGGTCGGGGCCGGGCCGGCGGTGGGGGCGTGGCTCGTCGTCGCTGCGATCGCCGTTCGAGTGGCCGTTCACGTCGAGTTGGTCATGTCGGCGTGAAGGCGGATCAGGATCGCGTGACACGGATGGCTGCCCCTCCACCTCGGTTAGCCAGCGGACTCACGCGCGAACTTTGGGTTATCATAGGACGTTTGCCGCCCGAATGATTGCGCGGCCACCTGCTTGCCTACACTGTACCCAGCGGACGCGAAGCGCGCCATGCTCGGGCCCATGCGAGACGCCCGAGTGCAGCCGGGAACCTATCGATCTCGTGAGTGGGAGCAGCCATGGAAGTCGTGAGGCACGACGTCATCATCATCGGCGGCGGGCTCGCCGGGCTTCGGGCCGCCATCGCGGTTGCCGAGGAGGGGCTAAGCGTCGGGCTCGTATCGAAGGTTTATCCGATGCGCAGCCACACCGTTTCTGCAGAAGGCGGCGCGGCCGCGGTGGTGCGAACCGATACGGGGGACAGCCACCAGCTTCACTTCCTCGATACGGTGAAGGGGAGTGACTTCATCGCCGACCAGGATGTTGCGGAGTACTTCGTCGGCGAGGCGCCCAACGAGTTGATCCGCATGGAGCATTGGGGCTGCCCGTGGAGCCGCGAGCCCGACGGCTCGGTGGCGGTCCGGGCGTTCGGCGGAATGAGCGTGAACCGCACGATGTTCGCCGCCGACAAGTCGGGTTTCCACATGTTGCACGCGATCTTCCAGCACACGCTTCGCTACGAGCATATCGTGCGGTACGACGAAAACTTTGTCACCAAGTTGCTGGTCGAGGATGGCGAGTGTCGGGGCGCTGTGGCGATCGATCTTCGGTCTGGCGTGTTCCGCGCCTTTACGGCTAAAGCAGTCATTCTGGCCACTGGCGGGTGCGGCCGCGTCTGGGCATTCACCACCAATGCCTTTATCAACACGGGCGACGGCCTGGGCCTTGCGTATCGCGAAGGCTCCGCACTCTCCGACATGGAGTTTCCCCAGTACCATCCGACCGGATTGCCGGGGACCGGCATTCTGATCACCGAAGCCGCGCGCGGGGAGGGCGGCTACCTGCTCAACAGCAAGGGTGAGCGGTTCTTGAGTGACCCCACGTATGGGATCTCGAGCCGCATGGAGCTCGGGCCGCGCGACATGATCTCGCGCGCCGAGATCATGGAGTTTGAGGCGGGGCGTGGCGTCAAGGGCCGCTACGGCGACACGGTGCAGTTGGACCTGCGCCATCTCGGCGAGGCAAAAATC
Source organism: Chloroflexota bacterium (assembly GCA_034666705.1). Classification (GTDB taxonomy): domain Bacteria; phylum Chloroflexota; class UBA6077; order UBA6077; family SHYK01; genus JAXDLH01. The sequence goes on along the minus strand of JAXDLH010000324.1, from coordinate 7,674 downwards.
AATCAGAAGCTGCCATTCGTCCGCGAGTTGGCTGAAAACTACATCGGCATCGATCCGGTGCACGCGCCAATCCCAGTCCGCCCCGTCGTGCACTACATGATGGGTGGCGTGCGCTGTAACGTGGACGGCGAGACGTCGATTCCCGGTCTCTATGCTGCGGGCGAGTGCGCGCAGGAAGGGCTCAACGGCGGGAACCGCCTCGGATCGAACTCGCTGACCGAGTGCCTCGTATTCGGCTCCCGGACGGGCAAGGTCGCCGCGAGGCGGGTCGCCGAAAGCCGCGATTTACCGACGACAGCGCTGGAGAAGCAGGCGGACGACGAAGAGCAGCGCGTGCAAAATCAGTTCTATTCGAACAATGGCGGCACCGAGCGGGTTGGTCTGATGCGTGCTGATCTCCAGTTCGCGATGGAGCGGAACGTCGGGGTCTTCCGGACCCGGGAAGGGCTCCTCGAGGCGGCAGAGGACATCCGTAAGCTGCAGGAGCGTTTCAAGAACGTCAAGCTCGACGACTCGAGCAAAGTCTTCAATACGGAGCTCACCGCCGCGATGGAGCTGCAGAACATGCTCGACGTCGCGGAAACGGTCGTCGCGCCGGCTATTCTCCGGGAGGAATCTCGCGGCTCCCAGGCGCGCCGCGACTTCCCCGAGCGCGATGACGAGCGGTTTCTGGCGCACAGCCTGGTCTATCGCACCCCAGATGGGCCGCGAGTTGAGTGGCAAGCGCCGGTGCTCACAACCGTGGAGCTCGACGCAATTCCAGTCGGCAAGCGGACGTATTAGAGCGACTAGTCGACTACGAGAGCGCCGCGGCTCCTGCGAGCCATGACCGCGGCGCTGCGGAAGCCAGTCCCAGCGAAGGTGAGGTGTGACGATGGCAGCGAGCAACGGAGTCGGGGCGGCGCACAGCGTTGACTTGAGCGCGGTCTCGTCCGTGGCGGACATGATCAAGATGACCGTGACCCGGTACCGGCCGGGTGACGACCCAGTTCCCGTAACCGAGAGTTTCTTCATACCGTATCACGACGACTGGGTCGTCCTCGACGCGCTGCAGTACATAAAGGACTACGTGGACGGGAGCCTCTCGTTCCGCTGGTCGTGCCACATGGGCGTGTGCGGCAGCTGCGGCATGATCGTGAATGGGACCCCGAAGCTTACGTGCGCCGCGTTCCTGCGGGACTACTATCCACACGAAGTGGTCGTCCAGCCGCTCACGAACTTCCCGGTGGTTCGCGACCTTGTGGTCGACATCGAGGATTTCATTCACAAGCTCGAAGAAGTCAAGCCGTATATCATCCGCGACGACCTCGCGGCGGCCCCGGTGGGCCTCGGCAACGAATATCGCCAACTGCCCGAGCAGGTCGAGGACTACAAGCAGTTCAGCATGTGCATCAACTGCATGCTCTGCTACTCGGCCTGCCCGGTCTATGGCATGGAGCCAACGTTCCTTGGGCCGGCCGCGATCGCCCTTGGTCACCGTTACAACATGGATTCGCGCGACCAGGGTCGCAACGTCCGGATGCCACTCCTCGGGAGTTCCGAGGGGGTGTGGGAGTGCACGTTCGTCGGGGAGTGCTCGGTGGTCTGCCCGAAGAACGTGGACCCGGCCGCCGCGATCCAGCGCACGAAGCTCGCCACGACGAACGACATGATGAAGTCCATCCTCATGCCGTGGAGTAAGCGCTGATGCCAGTTGGACCTCGTCCTGCCACCGTTCCCACCTTCCCCTGGCGTACCAAGTCCGATTGGTGGGTGAAGAACAACCGGTACTTCATGTACATGGTGCGTGAGGCAACCGCGATATTCGCCGCGGCCTGGGTCGTCGTGTTCCTGATCCAGATTCCCATGATGGCCGGTGGACTCGGCGATCCTCGCCTCTACGTGGGTTGGCTCGCGTTTATTCGGTCGCCGCTCTGGGTGATCTTCAGCCTGACCGCATTCTGTTTCGTCATGTACCACGCGGTCACGTTCCTGGGCCTGATGGGCACCGTAATGGCGACGCGTATCGGTCACTTACGGGTCGGCGGTCCGCTGATCGTGGGCCCGATGTATCTGGTCTGGATCGGGATCACGCTGCTCCTGATCTTGCTCGTCCTGCTGATTCCGCAGTTAGGGGGCTGAGCCGTGTATCGGATCAACACTATCGAGCCGCTCTGGTGGGCCCTGTTTGGCGCGGGCGGCATGGTCGCCGCGCTGATCCTGCCGATCATGATCCTCATCTTCGGCGTTTTCATTCCCATGGGCGCGCCGGACCCGGCCGCGTATTCGGCGTTCCGGTTGCATAACCTGCTGGACAATTGGATCGTCAAGCTCTTCTTGCTCGCGGTGATCGCGCTCCCACTCTTCCATTGGGCGCACCGCTTCCGCTACGTCCTATTCGACCTGGGCGTTCGCGGGGCGCGGATGCCGATCGCCGTTGCCTGCTATGGCCTGGCAATTCTCGGCACGATCCTCACCGCCGTGGTGTTGATAAAAGCCTGACCGGCCAGTTCCTTATCCACGCTGCGCTCCGCCCCCGGGGGCGGAGCGCAGCGTCTATTACGCGAGCGCGCCCTTACCCGGATACCTCGAAGGTGCGGGACTTGCAGATTGGCGCCAGTCGCTCGGTCACCACGCTGCACACGTCGAGCTCGTGGGGACCGGGCGACAACTCGTCCGCCGCGATGACGTAGCGGAACCCGATGCGCTCGAGCTGCTGGCTGCCGCCAAAGAAATCACTGACATCATGCCGCCGGAAGCCGTACTGCGCCGGACTGATGAGCTGGCCCACGCCCGGTGCTCCATCCAGATAGACGAGCACCCCGTCGACCGGCCGTCGATACTCCATGACGAGCTCCGGCGTGAACGGACGCCAGTCTGCCGAGCCTTGCGCCAGGCTCCAGCCGAGGACCTCGACGTCCTGCCCTGCGGCGAAGGTGCCCGCGGGCTTATCGACCTCGACGATCACGGAGTCGACGGCGAGGCTGAACTGGCCAGGCACCAGGTAGCCTCCAAAGCTCACGGCGTTCAGCGCGATCAGCCAGCCGATCGCTGCCATGGGGATCCATGCGAGCAACCGGTGCGTCGCGCCGAGCCAGTACCACCCCGCAGCCAGCGCTATCGCGAGTGGAATGAGTGCCCCGAATAGATAGCGGCCGAGGGGCGCGTACTCCCCATAGACGGCCACGACCATGGTTTGCAGGATCGTCCCCGCGCAAATGGTGAGCCCCACTCCCAACACGAGCCAACCCTGAATCGGAACACGGCCCTGGCGCAGCCGAAGCAGCATGCCCAGGAGGGCGAGCGCGGCAACCACGGCACTCGCGACGTAATAGCCGGGCGCGAGGAAGATAGACAGGTATCCGAAAACGCCGACGAAGCTCTTGAGCGTCGTCAGCCAGAAGTCCGTCTGCGTGGAGAGCGTGAGCACGGTCACCCCGTGGTCGATCGGGACGAAGAGCGTATTGCCCCCTGCCGCGGCTTTCGCCTGCGCGACGACCTTGCTCGGCACCAACTCTCCATAGAGCTGCCAGTTGCGGATGAACCACCAGCCAGAGCTCAGCGCGACGCCGAGGATGAGGGCGACGCTGGAGAGAAGTCGGTTGCGAGCGCGCCATGCCGCGAGCAGCGCAACGCCGAACCCGATGCCCGCCACCGCGTAGGCCGTGTATTTGGTAAGTAACATGGTCCCGATGACGACGCCCATAGCCGCGAAGGGAGTGGCGCTGCTGCCGGTTCTGCCCACCTCGAGCAGCAGCCAGAGCAACAGCCCGGCCTCGAGCACGGCGAGTGCATCGTTGTTCACGTACGCGCCCGTGAACGTGAACTGCGGGAGCAGGGCAACGACGAGACTGCTGGAGACCGCCACGACGCGCGTCGAAGGGAGGAGGCGACGGGCAATGGCAAAGGTGAGCCAGATCGTGCCGAGGTACGAGACGATCGACACGGCCCGTGACGCCCAGAACGAATGGTCGTGGGTCGCCACGGTGAGCAGCGCGGCGAGGATGTAGGCGAGCGGCGGGAAGGTGGCATACGATTCGACCGCGCCGACCTGTGTTCGCAGGAGCCATAGCTCTTCAGGGGCGAAGCGCGGCAGGCGACCGAAGTCACGAATGAACCGCACGACCTGGAAGTGCGCCGCCTCATCCGGCGCCTGCTGAAAGGGGACAGTGCAGGTCCAGAGCAGGATGAGTACGGTGCTGAGCGTAAGGATGGCGGCCAGCCACACCGCGTCGCTCGCGAGCCACCGGCCGCTCACGAGTGATTGAACACCCGGGAGGCGGATCGGAACGAACGGCGGATTGAGCAGCATTGGCTGCGGCTCGGTCACGGCGCCAGTATGTGGATCCAGCCCGCGTGGCGTTAAAGGGTCCTCGGCGAGCGAAGGGCGATGCCGCATGCCGTATCCTTCTCGGGCGCTGAGGGCCCGCGAAAGATTATCCGGCGCGGCTGCGTTGTACAAGGGCGGGAACGGTCCGCCACAGGCGGACGGCTTCTGGGAGGAATGCGTGGAGCAAGAGTTGTGGGATGTCCTGATCATCGGTGGTGGACCGGCTGGTTTGACCGCCGGCCTCTACGGGGCGCGGGCTAATCTGCGCGCCGCAATCGTCGAGCGGCTGTTGCCGGGCGGCGAACTGCTGAACACCGACCTGATCGAGGACTACCCTGGATTTGTCTCCGTCACTGGCCGCGAGTTGGCTGAAAAGATGGAGGAGCACGCGCGGAAGTTTGGCGCGGTGTTCGAGCAGGGTACGGTTGAAAAGATCGAGCGTCAAGATGACATCTTCGTGACGCGCACTGCTGAGGGCCCGGAGTTTCGCTCGAAGACCGTGATCATGACGGCGGGCGGCGTGCCGAAGAAGCTGGAGATCCCCGGCGAAGCGGAATACGCGGGGCGCGGTGTCTCCTATTGCGCCGTCTGCGACGGACCGCTCTTCCGCGAGAAGGTGCTTGCGGTCGTGGGTGGTGGCGATTCGGCCTTTCAGGAAGGGCTCTACCTCACCCGGCACGCCTCGAAGGTCTACATCATTCACCGGCGCGATGAGTTCCGCGCCCAGCCAATTTTGCAAGACAAAGCGCGTGAGAACCCGAAGATCGAATTCATCACGAACGCGGTGCTCGACGAGATCAACGGCGATCGCAGCGTGCAGTCGGCGAAGGTGCGCAACGTCAAGGACGGGAGTGTCGTGCCCCTGCTCCTGGACGGCGTCTTCGTTTTCATCGGCTTCAGTCCTAATAGTGGCCTGTTCGAGGAGCACCTCGACCACGATGAGCAGGGATTCTTGATTACCAACGACCGTATGGAGACCCGGGTGCCCGGCCTGTACGCGGCTGGTGACGTGCGTTCGCAGCTCGCTCGCCAGATCACGACCGCAGCGGGCGATGCCACCACCGCGGCGATCGCAGCGGAGCAATACATCGAGGACCGGGCCTTCAGGGCGCGGAGCTGAGACTGACAATCCTCCCCGCGTTTGGAACGTGGTGAGCGACACGCGCCTGCGCGACCGCCTGGGTACAGTGCTGGGGCGCCTCTGGCGCTCGGTCGGCGCGCGCGTGGTCGAGCCATGGTCGCACGATCTCAACCTCTCGTGGATCACGCCGCAGCTTGCGGCCGGCGGCGCGTTCCAGACCGCGGAGATCTCACAGTTGCGGCGTCTTGGCATTACCGCAGTTGTAGACTGCCGCGAAGAGGCGGGCGACGACGCGGACGCGCTGGCACGGTCAGGCATCGAGCTGCTGCGGCTGCCAACGCCGGATAACCATCAGCTCACGCAGCCGGCGCTCGAGGCCGGTGTCACATGGGTGAACGAGCGCCTGGCACGAGGTGACCGGGTGTTCGTCCACTGCATGCACGGCATCGGGCGCGGGCCGTTGCTCGGCTCGTGTGTGCTCGTCTCGCAAGGGCTCAGTCCGCAGGAGGCGCTGACGACCGTGAAGCGGAAGCGCTGGCAGGCCGCCCCGAACGAAGAGCAGCTCGACGCACTGCTGGCGTTCGCTGAGCGCTACCAGGCGGACGAGCCGTAGGGACAGGTCTCCGTCGCGGGTCTGCCCAAGCCGGGCGGCCTCCGTCAGATCTCGCGGCGCAGGATCGCCGCGTAGATCTCCTCGTCCACGTTGCCGCCGCTCACGATGCAACAGATCCGCTTGCCCGCGAAGCGCTCCCGCTGGAGCATCGCGGCAGCGATGGATAGGGCACCGGTCGGTTCGGCCTTCAAGTTCGCATGGCGGAAGAGCGTGCGCACGCCCTCGGCGATCGCAGCGTCCGGTACCTCGACGATGTCCTCGACGCCGCGCTGTACGATGGGCCAGGTAATCTGCCCGAGCGAGATCGTGCGCGCCCCGTCGGCGATCGTCGCGGGCTCCGCCTCATTGGCGATCAACTCGCCGGCGCGAAGTGAGCGCGCCGCATCGTTGCCCAGCGCGGGCTCGGCGCCGTAGATCGGCGTCTTGAGGCCGAGCGTGTCCCGGGCGGTGACAATGCCGGAGATCAGGCCGCCGCCGCCGACCGGTACGAGGATCGCGTCCCAGTCCGCTGAACGCGCGAAGATCTCCCGACCCAGGGTCGAGTTACCTGCCACGACCCGCGGGTCGTCGTACGCTGGCGCATAGAACGCGTCCGGCCGCGCGGCCAACAATTCCTGGACGCGTGCGGCGCGACTCTTGACGGCGGTGTCTACGAGGTCCACCGTGGCGCCCTGGCGTTCGACTGAGGCGATCTTCACCTTGGACGAGGTTGTCGGCATGACTACAGTGCAACTGCGCTCGAGCATGCGGCACACGCGTGCGAGCGCCGCACCGAAGTTTCCCGACGATGCGCTCACGATCTCCGTATTCGGAATGCTGCGCACCAGGTTGTAGGCGGCGCGGGTTTTGAAGCTCCCGGTGTGCTGGAGCGTCTCGCCTGCGAGTGTCACCCGGGTGCCAACGGCGTCGTCGAGGGCCGGCCGGTGCACGAAGAGCGCTGGGTTCAGGTGCGGCGCCATGAGCTCCCAGACGGAGCGCACGTACTCGGGGTTGAGTTCGGGCGCGTCGGTGTGCTGCATCATCGTCGTCTCCTTGACCTCAGGCGCCTGCCGCGGCCTGCGGAAACGGCGTGAGAACTTTGCCAGGGTTCATGATGTTCTGCGGATCGATCGTGTGTTTGATGGCGCGCATCAGAGCAATCGCCTGCGGATGCAGGTTGTCGGCGAGGTAATCCCGCTTCAGGACACCAATGCCGTGCTCACCCGAGAGCAGGCCGCCAAGCTGCATCGCGACCTTGAAGATCTCTTCGGCTGCGACGAGCGCGCGGGCGGTTTCGTCTTCGTTGCGCAGGTCGAGGAGGATGTTTGGGTGGAGGTTGCCATCGCCGGCGTGGCCGAAAATCGCGATAGTCAGGCCGTTCTCGATGCCGATGTCGCGGATTCGCTCTACGGCTTCCGGGATCTTGCTGCGGGGTACGACAACGTCCTCACCGAGGCGATGGGGGCGGAGGATGCCGAACGCGGCGGCCACCGAGCGGCGCGAGTTCCAGAGCGCATCCGCGTGCTGCGCGTCGCGGGCCAGGTCGACGTGGTTGGCGCGCGCGCGGAAGATCTCGGCGATCTCAGCGGCCTGGCGTGGCACCACCTCCTCGTCGCCGTCTATCTCGACGAGGAGGAGCGCCTCCGCCTCGGTGTTCAGTCCGGCGTGCAGGTGTTGCTCGACGAGACCGAT
>JAXDLH010000323.1:0-8894 GCA_034666705.1 Chloroflexota bacterium | reverse complement strand
TACCAGACCAGTCTGTCTATGATGCAAATATCATACAGATCGGTCTGTATAGTTAACTCGTAGGGAGTGCGACATGACCACCGCCCATGACTTAGAGCTCCACGGCCAGAAGGCATTAGTGACGGGGGCGACCTCCGGCATCGGTCGAGCAATTGCCCTGCAATTGGCCCGCCAGGGGGCCGAGGTCCTTGTCCACGGCAGGGACGCGCGGCGCGGGGGCGAGACGGTTGACGCCATTACCGCGGCCGGAGGTCGGGCACGATTCATCGCCGCCGACCTCAGCGATCCGGCTGACCTCCAGCGTCTGGTCGATAGCGTCGGCGAAGTCGACGTGCTGATCAATAACGCTGGCTTCTCCTGGTTCGGACCCACCGCCGATCTCGACGTCGAGACCTTCGATGCCATGTTTGCCAGCAACGTCCGCGCACCATTCTTCCTCGTGGCCGCGTTTGCTCCGAAGATGGCGGCCAAGGGCCACGGCAGCATCATCAACGTCTCCAGCATGGCCGGCCAGATCGGTCTCGCGGGCGGGGCAGCATATGGGGCAACGAAGGCCACCTTGTCGTCCATGACTCGGGCCTGGGCCGCTGAGTTCAGCCCCCGCGGCGTGCGGGTGAACGCTATCGCCCCCGGCCCGGTGTACACCGGTGGAGCTGATGCGGAGCGCACCACGCGCCTGGGAACTACTACCCTGCTCAATCGAGCTGCAACCGCCGACGAGATCGCTGAGGTAGTCGGATTCCTTGCATCACCCCGGGCGAGCTATGTGACGGGCGCCATTGTGGCCGCCGACGGTGGTCGCACCGCGATCTAGGCTGGGTTCTCGGCATCAAATCCGATCCGGCCCTGCGCGCGACCGGCGTAATCGTGCTCACCGCGGCTCGCGATGGGGTGACCGATATCGACCTGCTCGCGGTGGGCGCCGATGCGCAGATGACGAAGCCGTTCAGCTCGCGGGAATTGCTGGCGCCAGTGGACCGCCTTCTGCGGCCTCGCGCACCCGGGCATTTAACCTGAGGCGTGCCCAGGATGGATTAGCCACGCGCCGTCGGCCCGCCTCAGTACGTAACTGAGCGGGACCCACGCTTGTGCTGATACATCGCCGTGTCCGCCGCCTGGAGCAGCGTATCCATGTCCTCCCCATCAATCGGCCACACGGCGACGCCGACGCTGGCTCCGATAGTGAGGTGCCTATCGGCTACCACGAACCGCTCGGCGAAGGCCTGCCGCAGCTTTTGCGCCGTGGCCTCCGCCCCCGCTTCATCGACCTGCGGCAGCACCACGGCGAACTCATCGCCGCCGAGCCGCGCCACGGTGTCCGAGGCCCGGAGCACCGCTTGCAGCCGCCCGGCTACCTGTTGCAGGATCTCATCGCCCCCGGCGTGGCCCAACGTGTCGTTTACATCCTTGAATCGGTCGAGGTCAATCAGGAGTAGGGCGAGCGTGCCGTGGCCGCGGCGGGCGAGCCCGATTGCCTGGCCCAGTCGATCGCGCAGCAACGTGCGGTTAGGCAGTGCCGTGAGTCCGTCATGGAGCGCCTGGTATTCGAGCGCCGCCTCGAGGTCTTTGCGCCGAGCCAAATCGATGACGTGCTGCTCGGCGACGTAGAGCCGCACGTCCAGGTCGTCGATGTCGAACGGCTTGGCCAGATAGTCGTTGGCTCCGGCGCGGAGCGCCTCGGCGAGCGCATCTCGCTCTGAGCGACTCGTGACCATGAGCACGTGCGCGGCATCCCCGGCGTGGCTCTCCCGCAAGCGGCGGCACAACTCGGGGCCGTCCATCCCCGGCAGCATCCAATCAAGAAGCACCAGCGGGAACGGCGCGGCCTCCCATGCGGCGAGACCACTCTCCGCATCACCGACGGCCGTGACGGGGTGGCCGCGCAGCTCCAGCACTTCGGTGAGCACGTCGCGGACCGCGCGATCGTCTTCGACGACCAGCGTGCGCAGCGCGGGGCTCCGCTCCACCTCGTTCCCCAAGCTCCAGCTACCACCGCAGCACTCGCTCGCCTCGCCAGCGAGTGTAGATGGATCGTACCGCACCGGTCCTCCATGAGCATCGGCCGCGTAGCCTATTCTCAGCCTATTTCGGCGCGCATGCACCGCTCACAAGCAGTCGGTCGAAGCGCTTTCGCTATCTCACCTGGCGCATCGCCATAATGACGCCGCTGACCTGCGAGAGAGGAATCCTACAGCCCGTAGAACCGGCGGGGGTTGTCGTCGAGGATCTTGCGCGCCACGGCGGCGGGGATCTCGCCGGTGGCGCCCCGCTGCTCGACGATGTCCAGCGCGCGCAGCTCCGCCGACTGGTCGGCATGGGTGTAGTCCGTGCCGACGAGCAGGTTGTCCTCCATTCCGAACTGCAGGATGTAAGGGAGGTCGTCCTGGCTCTGGCAGGCCACGTAGATGCGCGACTGGCGGAATAGCTGGCGGTTGAGGTCGACTTCCTGCTGGCCGGTCACCGCCTGCAGGTGCTGCCGCCGCGCGCTCGCCGCCTCGATCGACAATAGAAAGGGTACCCACGAGGCCCCCGCTTCAATGAATCCCACCCGCAGCGCCGGGAGCTGTTCCAGCACCCCCGAGCTCAGCAGTGGCTGGAACGCCGCCACGGCGTCGAGCGCGGTGGGCGAGAGCCCATTGCCGGCGCCGTCCGAGCCGGTGTGGATGCAGATCGGCACGTCGAGCCGACTTGCTTCTTCATAAAGAGGGTGAAAGTACGCGTCGCCGGCGTTGCGTCCCTCGCACTCGAACCCCTTCTTGAACACGCCGCAGGCGCCATGATCTTTCGCCCAGCGGAGCTCCTCCACTGCCTTGTCCACGCTCAGCAGCGGCAGCACCGCCACCCAGCGCAGCCGGCCGCCACTCGCTGCGGTCCGCGCGGCGATCCACCGGTTGTACGATCGGGTCAGGGCGAGCTCGATGTCCGGGCGCCCGGCGAACCGGCTGCGGATAAACACCGTCGGGTAGAGGACCTGCACGTCGATGCGCAATTCGTCCAGATGCCGCACGCGGGCATCGACGTCCAGGAACTGGCTGGTGGCCGCCGACGCCCCGGTCCGCCGATAGTCGCGCACCGGCCGCCGCAGCACCGTCCCGTCGATGCGCCACTGCTGGTCCGGGCCCCGTGGCGCCTCGGCGGAGACCGGCGTGAGCCGCCGCTCGTCCTCCTCCAGGTACTCCCAGGTGGCCTCGGTTTCATCTACGTGGGCGTCCGCGTCAATCCGAGCCATTGCTCCCCCCGATCTGCCTCTTGACTTGACGCCATTCGTGATCAATGCACGCACGGCACGGCTATGCCAGGTGCATTGCGGCGCACGGCATCGGCCCCATCATACTCCCGATTTCGCCCGTCCTCGGCCAGCGTCACGACCGCTGGGTCGCGTGCCGTTATGATTGGCGCCGTGGGCGCAGGCTCCCTACGAAGGGGATGCTGTGGTCAATGCGCTGATCGAGGAGATCTACCGGACGCGGCGCGTCGTCGACGCCGAGGGCGCGGCGATTGACGCGGTTTCCACCTCAGTGACCGCTAAGCCAGCGGACCGAGGTGAGGTGCAGATAGCGGCAGCCACCCTGTCGATCCGGGCCTATACGCTGTATCCCTGTCCGGCCGCTCGCCTGTGCCGGCTGGCCACCAGCGCGACCGGCGACGCGGCCCGTCAGGCCGGGACCTGCTCGAGCCCGCGGCCGCTGAACTGGCTTTCGTACAACTCGGCGTAGACGCCCCGCTGCGCGAGAAGCTGCTCGTGGGGGCCCTGCTCCACGATGCTGCCGTGGTCCATCACCAGGATCAGATCGGCGTTGCGAATCGTGGAGAGCCGGTGGGCGATCACGAAGCTGGTCCGGTCCTTCATCAGGTCGGCCATCGCCGCCTGGATGAGCACCTCGGTGCGCGTGTCGACGCTGCTCGTGGCCTCGTCCAGGATCAGGATCGCCGGGTCGGCCAGGAAGGCGCGCGCAATGGTCAGGAGTTGCTTCTGCCCCTGCGACAGCGTCGTGGCCTCGCCCGTCAGGACCGTATCGTAGCTGTCGTGCAGCGTCCGGATGAAGTGGTCCGCCTGGGCGGCCTTCGCGGCCTGGACGACGAGCTCATGCGTGGCCCCATCGTGGCCGTAGGCGATGTTCTCGCGAATCGTGCCCGAAAACAGCCACGTGTCCTGTAGCACCATGCCGATCATCCGGCGCAGGCTCCCCCGCTGTAGCTCCCGCACGTCGATGCCGTCGACGCGGATGGCGCCAGCGTCGACGTCGTAGAAGCGCATCAGCAGGTTGACCAGCGTCGTCTTGCCCGCACCGGTTGGGCCGACGATGGCGATCGTCTGGCCGGGCTTGACGTCGATGCTCAGGTCCTCGATGAGCGGCACGTCTGGCTTGTAGCTGAATTTGACGTGCGCAAACTCGACCGCGCCGCGCGGCTCCGCGATGACGCGCGCGGCGGCGGCGTCGGGGATCTCCTCCGGCTCGTCCAGCAGCTCGAACACGCGCTCGGCCGAGGCCAGCGTCAACTGAATGGTGTTGGCGATGCTGCTGAGCTGCATGATGGGCTGGGAGAACTGCCGCGAATATTGAATGAACGCCTGCACGTCGCCAATGGCGATGGCCCCCCGCGTCACCATGTAGCCGCCGATCACCGCCACGCAGACGTAGCTCACGTTGCCGACGAAGGTCATGATCGGCATGATCATGCCCGTGGCGAACTGGGCTCGCCAGCCGGCATCGTAGTAGTGGTCGTTCAAGCCCTTGAACTCCGCCACCGATTGCTGCTCACGGCCGAACGCTTTCACGATCTTGTGGCCGGTGAACATCTCCTCGACGTGGCCGTTGAGCTCGCCCAGCGCCATTTGCTGGCGCCGGAAGAACGTCTGCGAGCGCTTGGCGATCGTCGCCGTGATGAACAGGCTGATCGGCAGGGTGAGCCCCACCACCAGGGTGAGCAGCGGGCTGATCGTCAGCATCAGCAGGATCACGCCGACCACGGTGACGATCGAGGTGATGAGCTGGGTCAGGTTCTGCTGCAGCGTGCTGCTGATGCTGTCCATGTCGTTGACGGCGCGGCTGAGGATCTCGCCGTGGGTGCGCGAGTCGTAGAACTTGAGCGGCAGGCGGGCGAACTTCTCTTCCACCTGCTTGCGCATCGCATAGACCGAGCGCTGGGCGACATTGGTCATCAGGTACTGCTGGATGTACTGGAACAGGGAGCTGACCAGGTACAGCCCTACGAGGATCAGCAGGATGCGGCCGATCGCGGGGAAGTCGATGGCGCCGGTGCCCTGGCTCTTGGCCACGAGCCCCTCGAACAGCGTGGTGGTGGCCAGCCCCAGCACCTTCGGGCCGACGACGTTGAAGACGGTGCTGAGGATGGCGGCCGCCAGCACGGCCAGCACCTGGTAGCGCATCGGCTTGAAATAGCCGAGCAGCCGGAACAAGGTGCCCCGCGCGTTCTTGGGTTTCTGGACCGGCATGCCGAAGCCGCTCATCGGCCCCCACGCCATGGGGCGCGCCGGGGTGGCGCCGGGTCGTTGCGTACCACGCTCTACCATGTATTACGACGCCTCCTGCAGGGAGATCTGCGACTCGACGATCTCGCGATACACGGGGCACGTCCCCAGGAGGTCGCCATGTTTGCCAATGCCGACGACGCGGCCTTCGTCCAGCACGATGATTCGGTCCGCGTCCATGATGGTGCCGACCCGCTGCGATACCAGAAATACGGTGGCGCCAGTGGTCTCGGCTTTGAGGGCGGCGCGCAGCCGAGCGTCCGTGGCGAAGTCGAGTGCCGAGAAGCTGTCGTCGAAGATATAGATCTCGGGCCGCTTTACCAGGGCGCGCGCGATCGATAGCCGCTGCTTCTGGCCGCCGGAGAGGTTGATGCCGCCCTGCGCGATTACCGATTCGGGGCCGTCCGGCATCTCCGCCACGAAGTCGGCCGCCTGAGCGACGTCCAGCGCGTGCTGCAGCTCGGCGGGCAACGCGTCGGCCTTGCCGTAGCGCACGTTATCGGCGATCGCGCCCGAGAACAGCACCGCCTTCTGCGGCACGAACCCGATCTTCGCCCGCAGGTCGGCCTGCCGCATATCGCGCACGTCGACGCCGTCGACCAGGATGCGCCCGCGTTGCACGTCGTAGAAGCGTGGAATCAGGCTCACCAGCGTGGTCTTGCCCGAGCCCGTGCCGCCGATGATGGCCGTGACCTCGCCCGGCCTCGCCGCGAACGACACTTCCTCCAGCGCCGCCTCTTCCGCGCCCGGATAGCTGAAGGTGACGCCATCGAACTCCACATACCCCTGCTGCGCGCCAGCCGGCCTGGGCTGCGGCGGATCGGTGATGTCGGCGGTGACGTCCAGCACCTCGTTGATGCGTGTGGCCGAGGCCGCCGCGCGCGGCAGCATGATGAACATCACGCTCACCATCAGCACCGCGAACAGGATGAAGGTCGCGTATTGCAGGAACGCGATGAGCGAGCCGATTGGCATGTACCCGCCGTCGACGCGCATGCTGCCGAACCACAGGATCGCCACACTCGTGAGGTTCAGGGTCAGCATCATCCCCGGCAGCAGGAACGCGACGAGGCGGTTGACGCTGACGGCGGTGTTGGTGAGGTCCAGGTTGGCCAGGTCGAAGCGCCGATCTTCGTGGGCGCCGCGGTCGAAGGCGCGGATCACCCGCACGCCGCCCAGCGCCTCGTCCAGGATCAGGTTCAGCTTGTCGATCTTGACCTGCATCATCTGGAACAGCGGGATGGCGTTGCGCATCACGATGAGGAAGAGGGCCACCACGAAGGGCATGGCCGCGACGAGCACCAACGTCAGCGTCGCATCCTGCGTGAACGCCAGCACGATCCCGCCAATGATCATCATTGGCGCCGTGATGGTCATGTTCAGGATCATAGTCAGCACCTGCTGGATCTGTGTCGGGTCGTTGGTGGTGCGGGTGATGAGCGACGCCGTGCTGAAGGTGTCGAACTCGTGCAGCGAGAAGTTCTCGACGTGGGTGAAGATCTGCTCGCGAATGATCCGGCCGAAGCCCGTGGCCACCCGGGCCGAAAAGAAGCTGCCGACCACCGCGCACGCGGTGCCGGCGATGGCGATGGCGAGCATCGAGGCGCCGACCCGGAAGATGTAGCCGGTGTCGCCCTGGACGATCCCGACGTCGACGATGTCGGCCATGAGCCGGGGCAGATACAGGTTGGCCAGTGATTGCAAGAAGGCGAGCGCGAGCACGAGGGCCAGCGTGGGTCGATAGGGCGTAATGAAGCGCAGGAGTCTAAGCATTGAATTCCCGTTCGCGTGGTGCCGGTTCGCGTGCCGTCGGTTCGTGTGAAGATTTGACCGCGCCGTGCAGGAACAGCTCCACGATCTGCTCCGCCGTAGCCGCCGGCTCGCCGAGGCCGTGGCCCGTCATGCGATTGCCGAAGGCGAGCCCGAGCAGCATGCGGGCGGCCGCGCGAGGCTCCAGCAGCAGGCACTCCGCCTCCGGCTCGAACAGCGCCGCGATGGCGGCGCAGATGCGCGCCATTGGGTGCTCGGCCTGGTGCTCCTGCCGCAGCTCGTGCTCCGGCCGCCAGCCCGTGTCGCGAAAGACGCGGATGAGCGCAAAGAAGCGATCCTGGTAGTCGGTGATCGCGGCCAGGGCGGCGACCAGGCGCTCCGGAAGCGGTGCGGTCGTCGGGATCTGGCGGATCTGCGTCACCTCGGCGTCGCCGCTCATGCCCGTGCGGAGCGCCGCCATGACCAGCTCGCGCTTCTCCGGGAAGACGCGGAAGATGGTGCCCTCGGCGATGCCCGCGGCCTGCGCGATCTGGCTGGTGGTCACGTTGGCGCCATGTTCCACCAGGAGCGGCAACGTCACCGCGATGATCGCCGCCCGCCGGTCCTCCGGGCTCATGGCCGGCGCCCGGTGCCGCGCCGCCGCCTGGGCAGCCACCACCGCCGAGCTCAGTGCCGCCGCCGCATCTTCCAGCCCAAGGCGCTTTCCGCTGCCATCTAGTGGGTCAGCTCGCATGATCGGAGCCTTTGCGTAAGTTCCATTGGTCCGGTAGGGCGAGGGCTTGTCCCTCGCCGCATTTCCCTGTGCCACCATCGCCAGGAGGGAGAAGGCAAGCCCCTCCTCTACCGGACGACGGCCATGCACGGAGAACCTGACCCACTGGTTGGCGTAACACGGGCTGGACTGTCATGCGTGAGCCGAGGCGCTCGCCGAAGTGTGAGTCTCGGCGCTCGTCGAAGCGCCAGATTCGGCGCTCGCGTGCTGGACACGTCTTCGCACGAGGGCATCGAACGCGTGCCGTTCCAGCTCGACCGCATGCGGCTCGTCGGGCACCTCGATAGTCTCGTCAGTTCCGACTAAACTCAAGCCAAGGTGAAAACCGCAGGCCTTCACTCGTGAATCACGCCTGCATCAATGCAGGTTTCATCGTGGCTTTGGTTTAGCTTCACGATCACCGCGTTCCCTCCCGAATGCTCGCCTGTGCCCCATCACTATATGAGTGAGTACTCACTCATGTCAAGCCGCGGCCAGGCCTGCGGTCTCGTGATGGAGTTGCCGGAGCCCTATCGCCGAGCGGCTTGCGTACGCGCAGTCCTGGCGATAGAACTTGCGAGCGAGATGAGCGGACGGGGTCACTCGTGGCGCATGGCATGATCTCTCGCGGTTCGGGTGACGGAGACGCCGGATCTGTCCGTTGGCATGCCTGACGGTTCGGGCGTAGCACTGGCTAGTGCTCACCCGCGTAGCGCACGCCCCGCTCCAGCTCTTGAGGAACGGCCGCTCCAGCCCAGGGAGTGGATCCATGGATGCGGTTCACGTATTGGTGCTGGCCCTGCTGATCGGCGTCGTCGCAGGATTGCGGGCCGCGACCGCGCCGGCCGCCGTGGCCTGGGCTGCACACCTGGATTTGAT
>JAXDLH010000322.1:0-2992 GCA_034666705.1 Chloroflexota bacterium | reverse complement strand
ACTCAGGATGAACGGCCACTCCGGGGTTCGGAGCCCTACCCCTCGAGCCCCGGCTTCGTCATTGCCTCGGCGTCCAGAATGCGCTCCAGGTCGGCGTCGGAGAGGTCCGTGCGCTCCTTGGCGATCTCGCGGATCGTCTTGCCAGTATTGAACGCTTCTTTGGCGATCTTCGCGGCCGCGTCATAGCCAATCACCGGCGCGAGGGCCGTGCAGATCGCCAGCCCCTTCTCAACCATCGCCGGGCCGTTCTCCGTCGCCTGGATGCCGCGCAGGCACTGCTCAGTGAAGTTGCGGGTTGCCGACGCGAGCAGGTCGACCGACTCCAGAATGTTATGCGCGCTCACCGGCATCATCACGTTGAGCTCGAAATTGCCGGAGATGCCGCCGAGCATCACGGTCGTATCGTTGCCGATCGCGTGCGCCGCCACCTGCACCAGCGACTCCGGGATCACCGGGTTCACCTTACCGGGCATGATCGACGAGCCGGGCTGCACCTCGGGGAGCAGCAGCTCGAAGATGCCGGCGCGCGGGCCGGAGGCCATCCAGCGGATGTCGTTGCAGATCTTGAAATAGCTCACTGCGACCACGCGGATCATGCCGCTGGCGGCCACGAGCGCATCCAACGTGTTCTGCGCCTGGAAGTGGTTATCCGTCTCCCACACCCGCACGCCATTCATCGCCGAGAGCTTCTCGCACACGAGCCTCGCAAAGTCAGGGTGGCTGTTGACGCCCGTGCCGACCGCCGTGCCGCCGAGTGGCAGATCGCCGAGCTCTTGCTGCGCGTAGCGCATGCGCCGTACGCCGTGATCGAGCTGCCCCGCATAGCCGAGAAACTCCTGGCCCAGGCGGATTGGCGTCGCGTCCTGGAGGTGGGTGCGGCCGGTCTTGATGACGTCCCAAAACTCCTGCGACTTCTCGAGCATCACCTCGCGCATCTCGTCGAGCGCGGGGATCAGGTCCTCTTCGAGGCCAGCGAGCACGGCGAGCTGGATCGCCGCGGGAATCACGTCGTTCGATGACTGGCCGATGTTCACGTGGTCGTTCGGGTGGATCAGCCCACGTGCCCCCCGCTCGGCGCCCAGCCGCTCGATCGCCAGGTTCGCGATCACCTCGTTGGCGTTCATGTTCGTCGAGGTGCCGGAGCCGGTCTGGAAGATGTCGATGACGAACTCGTCATCCCACTTTCCATCGATGACCTCCTTCGCCGCGGCGATAATCACGTCCGCCTTGTCCTTCTCGAGCAAACCAAGGTCGCGGTTCACCTCGGCCGCGGCAAGCTTGATCTGGCCCAGGGCCCGGATAAAGCGGCGATTGAAGCGCAGATGGCTGATGGGGAAGTTCAGGACGGCGCGCTGGGTCGACGCGCCATAGAGCGCGCTTCCCGGGACCTGCATCTCGCCCATTGAATCGCGCTCAGTGCGGGTCCGCGATTGTTGGTCCACCACGAGTAGCCTCCTCACGTATGCGCTGGCGACCCCACAATGCGCACTTCTGGTGGGGCCGCTCCGTTTCGAAATGTGCAGCCGGAAGTATAGGTCGCCCTTACCGGGTCGAGCCAACCATGCTCGGGCAAAGCGTCCATGCGCAATGCGTCGCCGCAGCCCCTACAATCAAGCCAATTGCAAGCCAATTGACCGGCAGTCCAATTGCGGGACGCGGAGGGTGCAGCGTGGCGTTCGATTTCTTCCGCCGCAAGAAGCTCGACCCGGAGATCGCGGCCCGCGTACCGCCGGGTCAGTCGATCACCGAGAAGTGGCCGGTCCTGCACTATGGAGGCGTACCGAACGTCTCGAGGGATCGCTGGTCGCTGCGGATCTCCGGCCTCATCGACCAGGAGCCGCTCACCCTCACCTTTGCCGACCTTCTCGCCATCCCCCAGACGACGATCACGCGCGACATCCACTGCGTGACCAGGTGGACGCGGCTTGACACTGAGTTCGAGGGCGTGCTGTTCACTGACCTCATGCAACAGGTGCGGCTGAAGCCCGAGGCGGGCTACGTCGTGATCCACGCCGAGCATAACTACACCACGAACCTGGCGCTGGACGACCTGCTGGAGCCCGGTGTGATGATCGCCCACAAGGCTGATGGCAAGGACCTCGAGCCGCAGCACGGCGGTCCCGTGCGGCTCGTCGTGCCCCACCTGTACTTCTGGAAGAGCGCCAAGTGGCTGACTGGGATCGAGTTTGTCGATCGTGACACGCCCGGCTTCTGGGAGAACTACGGGTATCACATGCGTGGCGATCCCTGGCAAGAACAGCGCTATAGCGCGGACTGACCGATGGCACCGATTCATCGCATCGGCGTGCTCACGGGGGGTGGCGATGCCCCCGGACTCAACGCAGTCGTCCGGGCTGTCGTCAAGAGCGCCCACACGCTGTACGGATGGGAGGTCTATGGCATCGAGGACGGCTTCGATGGGTTGATCCACGCCGAGCGTACCCAACCCATGACGCCGGCGCACGTGCGTGGAATCCTGCCGCGCGGCGGTACGATCCTCGGCACCACGAACCGCGGCAACCCGTTCTCCTACCGGCTGGAGGGGCACCTCGAGCCCACCGACGTCTCAGGCCGCTGCATGGAGAACCTCACGCAGTTGCAGCTCGACGGCCTCGTGGTGATCGGCGGAGACGGCACGCTCGCCATTGCCCGAGAGTTCAGCCGGATCGGCGTGCCGTTGGTGGGCATTCCCAAAACGATCGACAACGATCTCTCCGGAACTGACGTGACGTTTGGGTTCGATACCGCGGTCAATACGGCGACCGAGGCGATCGACCGGCTCCATACGACGGGCGAAAGCCACCATCGCGTGATGATCCTCGAGGTGATGGGCCGCAGCGCCGGGTGGATCGCGATCCAATCCGGCATCGCCGGCGGCGCGGACATCATTCTGATTCCGGAGATTCCCTTCAAGATCGGACGGGTTCTGGAGGCTATTGCCACCCGCGATGCGTTCGGCAGCACGTTCACGATCGTCGTCGTCGGTGAAGGC
>JAXDLH010000321.1:0-3361 GCA_034666705.1 Chloroflexota bacterium | reverse complement strand
CCGCTTGGACGGTATCTCAAGCGAGTCATCTGGGGCGAGCCGGATCCCTCCGACCTCGCGGCACAAGCGCAAGACAGCACGCTGTGGAACCAGTACAGCCCGACGGAGCCAACCTGGATCGCGCGCCCGACCGACCTGCCTGCGACTGACATGACCCAGGCGTTCGTGTTCGAGGCGCCGAACGGCAACGGCGTGGAGGTGAAGGGCATCTCCTCCGGCGCGGCGGGCTCCGGGCCGCAGTACGGGATGAACATATTCATCTGGGATCAACCGAGCACGACGCAGCGTGACCTGCAAAAGGTCACAGGTGCCGGTTTTGGTTGGCAGAAGTCGCTGTTCCAGTGGCGCCTCATCGAGCCCCAGCGCGGTGTGTACAACTGGACCGAGGCGGAGCGGGTCGTGAAAGCCTCGAACGCTGCGGGCGTCAAGGTTATCGCGCGGTTGGATTTCGAGCCGACCTGGGCCCGTGCCGATCATGCAGCGAACGGCCCGCCGGACAATTACCAGGACTATGCGAGCTTCGTGAACGCGGTGGTGGACCACTTCAAGCCCGGGTCGCCAAACGGCACGATTGCGGCCATCGAGCTATGGAATGAGCCGAACCTCTCGCGCGAGTGGGGCAATCAGCCGATTAGCCGCGCGTCGGCGGCCGACTACGTCCGTTTGATGTGCCTTGCCAATACCGCGGCGAAGCGTGCCTCTCCCGCGATTGTGACCATCAGCGCGGGGCTCTCGCCGACTGGGGTGATCAACTCCGAAGCGGTGGACGACACGGTGTTCCTGCAATGGATGTACGACGCCGCGCCCCAGGGGTGCTTCGACGTACTGGGTGCCCATGGCGCTGGCTACAAGGCGCCGCCGTCGATCAGTCCTCAGGAGCTGAGCTCGAATACGGAGTGGGGTGGCCACTCGTCGTTCGGATTCCGGCGCGTGGAGATGCTCCGCGACGTCATGGTCCGCAATAACGACGCGGCGAAGCAGGTTTGGCTGCTCGAGTTTGGCTGGACCAGCGATTCCCTGCACCAAGCCTATGCATGGCACCGGGTCACCGAGCAACAGAAGGCCCAGTACATCGTGGATGCGTTCCGCTTCGCACGCGACAATTGGCAGCCGTGGATCGGCGTGATGACCGTTTGGAACGTCGCTGCGCCGGATTGGTCCCCGGAGCGCGAAGAGTACTGGTGGAGTATCACGAATCCCGACGGCAGCACCCGGCCCGCGTACGACGCGCTGGTGCAGGCGCGCCGCAACGGCACACTCCCGTAAGCGGTAGAGATCGAACGACCCTTCAGTGGTGGCGTGCCGTTGGCAACAGATCGGTGACAGCCGCCTGGTCGCACCACCACGTGACGCCACTGTGGCGACTCGCCAGTCTGGCGCTGCTCGTGACATTCCTGGCGAGTGCGTGCCGTCCAGCACCTGAAGCGTCGCCGGCCGCGGGCGTGCACGTCTTCCTCTGGGGCAGCTTCAACACGACCGACCGCGACCTCCAGTTGGCGAAGAACGGTGGCTTCACCTGGGTGAAGCAGTTGTTCGAATGGCGCAATATCGAGCGCGATGCCAAGGGCCGCTTCGAGTGGAACGAGCCCGATCGCATCGTGAATGCTGCCCAGGCACACGGGTTGAAGATTCTCGCGCGCCTGGATGGCTATCCGACGTGGAGCCGGTCGCAGCAGGTCTATCCGGATGACGGTCCTCCCGATCGCCTCAGCGACTGGACCGACTACGTTACGGCAATTGCGACCCGATACAAGGGTCGGATTGCCGCGTATGAGATTTGGAACGAGCCGAACATCGACCGCGAGTGGGGTGGCCAGCCACCCGACGCCGCCGCATACGTCGCGCTCCTGAAGGTCAGCTACGACGCAATCAAGCGCGTTGATCCGGCTGCGCTCGTCATCACTGCCGGCCTCTCACCCACCACTGACACGAGCGCGCGCGCGCGCCCTGATGCGACCTACCTGCGCGAGATGTACGCGGCTGGCTTGAAGGGCTCCTACGACCTTCTGGGGGTGCATGCGGCCGGGTTCCGTTCGCCACCCGAGGCTGATCCGGGCGCGGTCGCCCTCGACCCAGAAGCGACGAACCACGATCCCAGCCCGCCGGAAGCGCGGCGCGTGTACGCGTTCCGCCATGTCGAGGATCTGCGTCAGATCATGGTCGAGCAGGGGGATGGGAACAAGCAGGTAGCCGTGCTCGAGATGGGATGGACGAGCGATAAGCGGCCCGGTTCACCCTATCTCTGGTACAGCACGACTGAAGAGGTGAAGGGCGAGTATTTGGCCCGCGCCTTCGACTACGCACGCAAGAACTGGCCGTGGGCCTCATTCATGACTGTGATCTATCTGCCTGACCCGGCATGGCGGGATGACCAGGAGCAGCTGTACTGGAGCATTACCAACCGCGACGGCACGCCCCTGCCCGCCTACATCGACCTGAAGCGAGTGCTCGCCGGCAACTGAGCGAGTCGCGGCGTGCTGGCACCTGCGGCGCCCCTGGTTGTGCCCCCGTCCGGCGGCTCGGTTAACATACGTGGTCAAGTGGCTCCCAGAATCGGACCCTTGCCTGGATGGCACGCATGATTCGTGACGATGTTCGCGATCTCCTGCAAGACGCCGTGCGCCGCACGCAGGACGATCAGCAGTTACCGGCTGTGGCGGTGCCGGAGATCTCGATCGAGCGCCCCGGCAAGGGAGCTCATGGCGACTACGCCTCCGCCATCGCCTTGCGGATGGCGCGCTCCGCGCAAATGGCGCCGATGCTGATCGCGGAGGCGATCGCGCGCCACGTCGTGCTGCCGGATTGGATCGCCAAGGTCGAGGTCGCGCCCCCGGGCTTCTTGAATTTCCATCTCGCGGATGATTGGCTCACCCAACAGGTGGACGCGGTGCTCGCGGCAGGTCCGGCCTTTGGCACCGTCGACATCGGGGCAGGACGGCGCGCGCTAGTCGAGTACGTGAGTGCAAATCCCACCGGACCACTCCACGTAGGTACGGGGCGAGGCGCCGCGCTCGGCGACAGCCTGGCTCGGGTACTCGAGCACGCCGGCTATCGGGTCGACCGCGAGTACTACGTCAACGACGCGGGCTCGCGGATGGCGGCATTCAATCAGAGCGTCTATGCCCGGTACGCCCAGCATTTTGGGCAGGACGTACCGGTTCCTGAAGATGGATACCCGGGTGACTACCTCGTCGAGGTCGCCGCGTACATCGCCGAGTCGGAGGGGCGCCGCCTTCTCGACCTGCCGCGCGACGAGGCCGCCGCCGTGCTCGGTCGGCGCGGCATCGAGTTGATCGTCGAACAGGTGCGCGGAGATCTGGAGCGACTCAACGTCCGCTTCGATCGGTGGTTCTACGAACAG
>JAXDLH010000320.1:0-5764 GCA_034666705.1 Chloroflexota bacterium | reverse complement strand
GCTCGCGAACGCAGCGCGCAGCGGCGTGCTGCAGATCGCGGCGGTGCGGGATTCGCTCAAGAAGCTCGCTCCGCCAACCACGGCCGAGGAGGGAGCTGCGAGCCATGAGGAGGCGGCGTCGTGAGTCGCGGCGACGCCTCGGACAGTGCGTACGTCCAGCAACTGGGCGCGGTGTTGCGCGCGCGCGACGCCGTAGCCCTCCGGGCATTCCTGGTCGCGAACGCCGAGCGCTTCGGCGATGCCGAGCAGGTCGCCTCGATCACTGCCCAGAGCGACGAAGAGATCACCACCCTCCTGCATCGGATGACGTTGGCGCGCGCCGACCTCGCCCAACATCATGCGGAGAGTCGCCAGTGGTTAGCGGAACATGGCCTCCGCGGCCCGTCGTCCGACCCTGAGCGGCAGAATTAGCGCATCCAAGCGCTCCGCGCCGCAAAGTGATTTGCGATTCCACGAGGCGCTGCTGCTCGGCGCCGTGCAGGGTGTCACCGAGTTCCTGCCGGTCAGCAGCACGGGCCATCTGATTCTGGCCCGGCTCCTCCTGCGGCGCCCGCCGGACCCGGACGTGGACCTGCTGATCGACGTAGCCCTCCACTTAGGCACGCTCGGCGCGCTCATGACCACCTGCGCGCACGACTGGCGGCGTGCCGCCATGGCGCTGCTCCATCTGGCACTGGGCCGCAGGCCTGACCCTGCCGATGCTCGCATTGCCGCGGTGCTTTGCCTCGCGACCTTGCCGCCCATCCTCGTGGGTGGACGCTGGCCGCGCGTAGTGCAGGGCTCCGGCCGCAGTCCGCAACGCGTAGGCACCGCAATG
The DNA here is from genome assembly GCA_034666705.1 of Chloroflexota bacterium. Lineage (GTDB taxonomy): Bacteria > Chloroflexota > UBA6077 > UBA6077 > SHYK01 > JAXDLH01. The sequence continues at coordinate 4,947 of JAXDLH010000320.1, read as the reverse complement.
GCTGTGGTTGGGCTCATCCTCGGGCTCGTCGATCGGTGGGCGCCAAGCCATCGCGCGGCGCCTGGTCCGATGCTCGGCATCGCGCTTGGCCTCGCGCAGGCGGCTGCGCTCGTGCCCGGCGTGTCCCGCAGTGGAGCGACGATTCTCGCGTGCCGTCTGCTTGGACTCGAGCGGACCACAGCGGTGCGAACGTCATTCCTGGTGGCAGGACCAGTAACGGTCGCCGCCGTGGCGAAAGAGTTGTGGGAGGCGCGGCAGGTGCGGCTGGGCCGACGGTTGCTCGCTCCACTGGCAGCCGGCATCCTGACGTCATGTATCGCGGGCATGCTGACGAACCGTTGGCTGCTTCGCTACGCTGTGCACCACGAGCTGTGGTCCTTTGCCCTGTATCGGCTCCTTATGGGCACCGCGCTCGTCGGAAGGGCTCCTCTGGGATCACGAGCAGAGCTCGGATCGTAAAACGCCTGGCTCGTCGCGACTGCCACCCGGCGGCGATGCGCACGTTCGCTCCTATGGACGTGTCTTGTCACGCACAGCCTGAATTGCGACGAGGCGCATTGCGGCGAGCCAGCACGCTTGCGCGCTTGAATGTGAGCGAGTCGGGAGCGCCGTCAGTACTGGCGGCCGCGCTGGCGCGCGATGTCGAAGCGGGCCGTATCGGCGATCGCCATCACGGCCATGACGCCAGCCTGCACCGGGTCCGTCACGACGAGATCCGCGGCGGCGCGGGCGCTGCCTACCATGTTGAGCGAGATCACCATGATCCCCTGCTCGCGGATCTCCTCGACGGCAGCGGTAATGTCGCCGCCCATGATGGAGCCGGCCAGGACGAGGACGTGGGCGCGGGGGAGGCGGGCGACGGCACGCACCGCACCAGCTAGCTCCGCCTCGCCGACGAGTGGAATCGTGTCGACCGAGATGCGCTCGCCGCGAATGTTGTGCCGGTCGGCCTCGCTAATCGCCCCGAGCGCGACCTGACCAACCTGCGCGCCGCCGCCGATCACGATGACCCGCTTGCCGTAGACCCGGGTGAACGGCTCGACCTCCGCACGCACTGAGACGCCATCCAGGCTCTGCAACGCTGCCACCAGCACATGCGGCTCCCGCACGTCTTCGAGCTCGACGTACACGGTCAGCTGCCCCCCAGCTCGGCCGGTCGTGTCGATCTGCGCGATGTTGGCGCCGTGCTCCGAGATCACCCTGGTCAGGTCGTACAGCATGCCGGGCTTGTCGGCGAGACCCACGAGCAGGGCAACGCGGGCGGTATCCATGCGGCGTTCGTGCTCCAACCGGGTGGCGTACGTGCGAGAGCGACATGATAAGCTATCGCTAGCTGCTATCTCGCCGCGTCCGCTGCCAGAACTAGAGGAGGCTGCGTGCCCAGGCTATCCGATACCGAGATAACCGAGGCGCTGCGTGACCTCCCCGCCTGGGAGCGGCAGGACGACGAGATCGTGCGCACCGTGCGCTTCCCGGCGTTCATGGACGGCATTCGGTTCATCAACCGGGTGGCAGAGCTGGCCGAAGCAGCGGACCATCACCCGGACGTCGACATCCGCTACCGCAACGTGCGTTTCGCGCTCAGCACGCACGATCAGGGTGGGCTCACAGAGAAGGACGTCGCGCTGGCGAAACAGATCGACGAGGCGCTCGGCTGAGTCGGACCGAGGTAAGAGGGAAGTGGTGAGCGTGCGTTCGGATTCAAGCCCGCCGGAGCCGCGTAATACGCTCCTGCTCTACTGTCCTTTTGACCGGCGCGTTACGCGCCACGTGCGGCAAGGGGCGAACCAGGACGTAGTCTGCGTCGAATGCGGCCGGAGCGCCGTGCCCTCACCCGCGGCAACCGTTTCCGAAGAGGACCCGCTCAGCGCGCAGCGAACCGCACCGGTTCCGCGAGTCGTCGAGAACCATACCCGCGGCGGTCGGCGCCCCGTGCGTCCCGCACGCAAGGCCCAGGCGCCCTCGTGGATTCCCGGAGCCGCGGTCGTGGTGGTCGCATTCGTGGTGGTCTTTATCGCCATCCGCGCGGCCATCGCGATCACGGGCCCGATGTTCAATGCTGGGTCCCCAACCCCGGCCGGAGTAGCCTCAGCACCGCCTGGGCAGCAGACCCAATCCGCGGGGCCCGCGGCTGCACCCTCGACCGTCTATATTGGCAACACCGACCGGGTCGGCGCGTATCTGCGCCGGACGCCCAATCTGGACGATCGCCTCCGCGCCTGGCAAGACGGGACGGAGTTGCAGGTCATCGGTCCCGACCAGACGGCGAACGGCACCACCTGGAAAAACGTGCAGGATCCCGCGGGCAACCAGGGGTGGATCCCGAGCCAGTACGTGGTGACGACGCCCGGCGGCTGAGTCGCGGGCGTCACGCGCCCTCGCGCCAATGCCCACGGGCGAATTTGGACGACGCGAAGGCTGGGGCGGTAGCGGAGTATAATTTCGCGGTCCCAGCCATCGTGTGCTCATCGACCAACTCTAACCGGGAGGCCGGTGTGCCAACCTACGTCTACCGTTGCCAACAGTGTGGCGCCGAGATCGAGCGACGCCAGAGTTTTACCGACGATCCCCTGACCGAATGCGAGAGCTGCCACGGGGAGCTGCGCCGCGTGCTCCAACCGGTCGCGGTGTTCTTCAAGGGCAGCGGCTTCTATTCGACGGACTACCGCAACTCGAACACCTATAAGGCCGCGGCCAAAGCGGAGAGCGACCAGGGCAGCTCGACTCCGTCGTCCGCGCCCGAGGCGCCTGCTTCGTCGACGACAACCCCCACTCCCCCGGCCACTACGACAGCGACGCCCGCGCCAGCGCCGACCAGTACGCCCGCCAAGAGCGAATAGCGGCGCCTCGTGCGCGCCTTGTTGCAGCGCGTGACCTGCGCCTCGGTGCAGGTCGATGAGCGGGTGATTGGCGCGATCGACGGTGGATGGACGGTCCTGCTCGGCGTCGGCCTTGCGGATACCGATGCCATTGCCGACCGCCTCGCGCAGCGGGTCGCCAACCTCCGTGCTTTTCCCGACGCGCAAGGCCGCATGAACCGCTCGCTGCTCGAGACGGGTGGCGCAGCGCTGGTCATCTCGCAATTCACTCTCTACGCGGATACGAGCCATGGACGCCGGCCGAGCTTCACGGAGGCCGCCCCTGGTGATCGTGCCGCGCCGCTCGTCGAGCGCTTCATCGCTGGGCTGCGCGCGTTGGGCATCGAGGTCGCCACCGGCGAGTTCGGCGCCCATATGGTCGTGGACCTCACGAACGACGGGCCCGTCACGTTTCTGGTCGCCCAGGAATAGCTCCGAACGGGGAGCTCGCGATTGGATACTCACTCGAACACTTCCCGGCCCCCCGCCCACCCGTCCTCTTCTATCCTCATGATGCATAGGATGTAGGCGCCACTGGCGCCCGCGGCTTTGTGCCGCATTGTCGACCGTGGTACCTTTGGCTTGCGCGGGAAGACACTCGAGGCCCGAAGCGCGGCACGGGGCAGGCTCGAGCGTCACGACCCGGCAATGAGCTCTTTCATCTGGAGGGGATCGTGGTGGAATCGCGCTCTGGCACGCTCGACGCACTGCTGACCGAGGACCGCCGCTATCCGCCTCCCGCGCAGTTCGCGAAGGATGCGCTCATCTCGAGCCCCGACGTCTACCGTCGCGCTCAGGAGGACCCAGAAAGCTTCTGGGCCGAGGCGGCCGGGGAGCTCGACTGGTACAAACCATGGACGCAGGTGCTCGAGTGGGACGTCCCGTGGGTCAAATGGTTCGTCGGCGGCGAACTGAACGCATCGTACAACTGCGTGGACCGCCATGCCCAGAGCTGGCGCAAGAACAAGGCCGCCATTATCTGGGAGGGTGAGAACGGCGAGGAGCGCGTCCTCACCTACAGGGACATGTACCGTGAGGTGAATCGCGCCGCCGCCACGTTGCGGGCGCTCGGCGTGGCCAAGGGCGACCGCGTGGCGATCTACCTGCCCATGATCCCCGAGGCGGCGATCGCCATGCTGGCCTGCGCGCGCCTCGGCGCCACCCACTCGGTGATCTTCGGCGGCTTCAGCCCGGATGCCATCCGCGATCGGATCAACGACTGCGGGGCGAAGCTTGTCATAACGGCGGATGGCGGCTATCGGCGGGGCGGCGTCATTCCACTGAAGGCGAACGTCGACGCGGCGGTCGCCGAGACGCCGACGATCGAGCACGTGCTGGTGGTGCGGCGGCTCGGGGCGGACGTCCACCCGGTCCATATGCACATAGGCCGGGACGTCTGGTGGGACGAGGCGCTGCGCGAGCACGACGAGGAGATCGTGCCGCCGGAGCACGTGGACGCCGAGCATCCACTCTTCATTCTGTACACATCGGGCACGACGGGCAAGCCGAAGGGGGTACTGCACACGACTGGCGGCTACCTCACTGGCACGATGCGCACGACTAAGTGGATCTTTGACCTCCGAGACGACGACGTGTACTGGTGCACCGCCGACGTGGGCTGGGTCACGGGCCACAGCTACATCGTCTACGGACCGATGGCGAACGGTGCAAGCTGCGTGATGTACGAGGGCACGCCCGATTATCCGGAGCGCGACCGCTTCTGGCGCATCATCGCGAAGTACGGCGTGACGGTCCTGTACACGGCGCCCACCGCAATCCGCACCTTCATGCGATGGGGCACCGACCACCTCGAGAAGCACGACCTCTCCAGCCTGCGCGTGCTGGGCAGCGTCGGCGAGCCAATCAACCCGGAGGCGTGGGTCTGGTACCGCGAGCACGTGGGCGGCGACCGGTGCCCGGTGGTGGACACCTGGTGGCAGACCGAGACCGGCATGATCCTGATCTCCCCGCTGCCTGCGCTCACCACGCTCAAGCCGGGCTCGGCCACGCTGGCCTTCCCGAGCGTCGAGCCGGATGTGGTGGACGAGCAGGGGAACAGCGTGGGTCTCGGGCGCGGCGGGTATCTCGT
>JAXDLH010000319.1:0-8337 GCA_034666705.1 Chloroflexota bacterium | reverse complement strand
GGGCGCCGCGGCGTCCGGCAACCCGCTCGCTGTCACGCATGAGGGAGCGTGCGTTACTGGCCGAAAGGGCTGCGGTCGAGGAAGTCGCGCGGCTCGACGCGTAGCGTCATCCAGTGGATCGGCATGTTCGGCAGATCTTCGTCGCGCGGCTCGTGGTGCCAGTGAGCGGCGTACCAGACGACGACGTCGCTCCCGGCCAGCGACTCTGGCGGCGAGATGTAGTCGCCGAGGTTGTCGCCGCACGCAGGATCCAGCGTACTGTGCCGGTTCATGATCGCGAACTGTTCGCATGGCTTGTAGCGCGTCACCCAGAAGTCAGCCTGGGCAAATGGCTCGCCGTCGGCACCAGGCACCCCTCGGAACTGCCCACCGCCATCAGGCACCAGCTCGTAGCTGATCGACCGCTCGTTGCCATTGGTGACCGCCGTGTTGCGGACCCGCCAGGTGCGGAAGGTCGCAGGGTCGAGGCTGAACTGTCCCTCGGTACCTATCGGCGTCCAGCTACTTACCGCGGAGGGCGCGGTTGCCGTACGCGCGTAGGTCTCAACCACGTTGTCGGCGGTTCCGCCCAGATCGAAGTCGAGCCGGAAGTAGACGTTGTGGACGTGGGGCGCGAGGGTGAGCAGGGTGCCCGTCGCGCCTACCTGGGGGCTGAAGCTGCCGTCATCCGAGAACACCCAGCGGACGATGTAGTTGTAGTTGCCAACCTGGTGGCTGGCCCAGACGGCGATCTCCTGGCCGCGCTGGACGAACGTGTTCAGCTTGGTGGCCACGCCGCGATCCACGAGCTCGCGACAGACGATGGGCGCCATGGCAATGTCTCCGGGCGGCACCGCCTGGAGCAGCGTACGCTCCTCCGGGGCGCCAGCCGGCGGGCAGTCGTCTGTGCTGAGAGGAATGGTGCCAGCACCCATGCCATAGCTCGCGTCCGTGTCGCGTGGCTGGCCAGGGTCGTACACGGTGAAGACCTCGGCCAGGTTAGCGCTCCACAGCACGCGGCGCTCAGGCCCGCCTTTCGGCTGGAAGAACGCATGGCTAATCCGCAGCCCCTCGTGCGCACGAACTTCCCAGCAGAAGGACCAGACACTGCCATTGGCGAACGCCTGCCTGACCATGGACGGCCCGGAACAATAAGCCTCTGCCCCCGCGAAGAGCGGCTGAGTGGGTTGTACCAGCCAGGAGACGACGAGGAGCGCCGTGAGGATCAGGGCGGCTCGTCCGAAGATGGCGGGCCTCGCGCGTCCAGCGGCGAGGCGGCCGGCGGTGGGGCCGTCTATCAGTTCCGAGGACTGCACTGCGAGGACGTGTGACCCGCCCGCGTCAACGGATTCAGGGGGCGGCACGAGTCCCGGCGCCTGGGCACGACGGAGCATCCTGAATCGTTGCATTAGCCGGTGAGCTCCACACGCTGCGTCGTCAAATTCACGCTGACGAACGTCCCACCAGGCTGCCCCACGGGCGCGAGGATGAACGCCATGCAGCGATTCCGGGCACACGGGCCGCTCGCCTCTTCAGGCTGCAACCCATACACGTAGATCGCGACCTGCTCGGGTGTCACGTGTTGCTGCGCGAGCAGCACCTGCACCCGTTCGTCCGCCAGCGCGATCTCCTGCGCCCGGCGCAGCTCATCACGGGCCAGTGGCGGCCGCGATCCACTCGACGGCGTGGCGGACACGACGCGGCTCGCGCGGAGGTCGGCGACCACCAGCAGCGTGAGGTCCACCGCCGTGCCGTCCCGCTCGTATATGTAGAACACGGACTCGGCGAGGCGCGCGCTATCCCCCGGTTCACGTTTTAGCCCATCGTCAAAGCGCTGGGTGAGGATGTGCTGGTACCGCGCGCCCCCAAGGTACCCCTGCACATTCTGGTCCTCGGCTGAGATCTGCAGGGTGGCGCCTATCTCGTCGGGACTGAGCGGATCGAACTGGAGCGGCGTCGACGACTGTTGGCCGGCGGTATGCAAGGGCAGCCCGAGCCAGATGAAGAACCCGAGAGCGAGCGGAACCAGCGCCACGAGCGCGCCGTGCTTCCTACGCGCTCCTAGCATTCGACGGTGATCCACTCTCGCGGGTATTGGTTCAGGCGCTCCACTCCATCCTTGCGCACCACGACCGTCTCCCCAAATTGCAGCCCCATCCGCTCGTCGCGGGTGATAACGTTCGGCTGCACGGTAATCACCATGCCCTCGCGGAAGATAACCTCGGGGCTCGTGTGGCGCTTCGTGCTCGCGGTCTGGATGATCGGCGGCGATTGGTTCACGCCGTGCAGCAAATCGTCGTAGATCGAATAGCCTCGGCGATGGACGACCTCCGCGGCCCCCTCGATCTCGCGCGTCGAAACGCCGTCTTGCAAGACGTCTACGATCGCCAGAAACGTCTCCACCGCGGCGTCGTGCAGGTCGCGCCAGGCGGGCGTTGGCCCCTGTCCGAGCGAGTAGGTGCGGTGGATCTGGCCGCTGTAGCCCCAGTAGGCGCCACTGATCTCCGTGATCAAGCAATCGCCGGGCTGCAGCATGCGATCGGATTGGTACTGCGCGGGCACGGGAAAGGTGGGCGCCTCCATCGGCATGCTGGTCATGAAATGGATACCGGCATAGCCGCCCGCGCGCAGGTACACGTTTTCCAGAATGGCTGGCAACTCGTCCTCGCGCAGCCCCGGACGCAGCGCGTTCGCCAGCGCCTGGATTGAATCGTCCGTGAGCTTGGAGGCGAGCGCATAGCGCGCGATCTCCTCGGCGCTGTGGATCGTGCGCCTCATCCGATGCTTGCCGCCAACATCGACGAACGTAACGCTCGAGATACTCTCGCGCAGCCGCTCATACTGCTGGTGGGGGAGCGAGCCGACGAGGCCGACGCGCTTGCCCTCCAGCCCCCGCTCATGCAGCAGCTCGACGACCGCCTCAGCCGTATTCGGCCCGGCCCAACGAACGTCCGACACGACGGAGAGCACGCGCGCCATCGGGATGTGGTTGTAGAGCTGAGCGAGCACCACCGGTTCGCGGCCAGGCTGGAACAGGATGTACGCCTCGCGACTGCCGGGCCAATCGGTGAGCCAGTAGATCTCGGTTGCGAATCGCCCGCTGCCATAAAAGAGGAGCCCGTCGAGGCTTGCCTCTTCCATGAGCGCGTGGACCTGGGCGTGCCGCTGCGCCATCTCGTCAGCCGAGAATCTCGGGAACGATGACGCCTCGCGCATCGCCCACACCTCCACGTTGCTGAGCGCCTCACCTGGCTGGCATTCTACACCGTGCCGAACGACCCTTCGCTCGAACTCACCGGGGAGGCAAGCCCCCTCGACCGCTGGGCCGCCTGGCTCGGAACGGCCATCGCCTCCGGCTCACTGGGGCTGGTCGCGATTGCCGACCTCGGTCGATTTCATCTCTGGCTGGCGCTTCTGGTGCTGGCGGTCGCGGTGATCGGTGCCGGCTGGCTCTGGCGCCCCCCGCTGCGCATCCGGCCTCGACTCGACCGGCGCACCTCGAGCGCTGCGTTGCTGCTGCTCATTGGCGCAGCGCTCATTGCTCCTGGCTCAGAGAACGTCGTCGGTCCGCGCGATCCCGCGGTGTATGTGGCCACGGGCTTCGACATTGCCCGATTCGGCAGCGTCGTCATCCCCGACCCGGGCCTGCGCCTTCTCGATCAGACCGTCGATCCATCGCAGGTCAACGCGTGGATCTACGTGAGCGCCATCAACGGCGCGCAGATCCGATTTCCGACACAGCTTTTCGTGCACGATCTCGCCGCTGGAGCCGTGGAGGGCGGCTTTCTGCCCGTCGTGCCGACCTGGATCGCCCTCGCCGCGAGCCTCGGCGGCCTGGAGCCAGCCCTCCACGTCGCCGGCGTATTCGGCGTGCTCGCGCTCGCCTTCGCCATGCTCGCGAGCAGCGCCGCCCAGGCCATTTCGGCACGCGCCGAGCCCATCGACGAGCTCGGCGCAGACTCCGCAGAAAAGCCTCGAAGGCGCGAGGCGACAACTGGACCCGCCGAAGACGAGCGCGAGGTTGTCCTCCCGCCCCCATTCACGGGAAGAGGGAAATCGCAAGGTGTGCACCTTCCGGTCTGGCCGATCGTTGGAGCGATCCTGGCGGTGAGCTTCTCCCAGGTGTGGTGGGCGCGCGAGCCGATGGCTGAGTCGGCACTCGGCGCGTTCGCATGGCTCACCGCCTGGGCAGGGACGCGCTGGATTGGCGGCGGCGGATCTCGCTGGGGAGGGCTCGCGGCGCTTGGCGCGACCGCCGCGCTGTTCACGCGCGCGGATGGCGTACTGGTGGCTGGCGCGCTGATCCTGCTGCTGGTGGTGTGCGCCGCTCCTGGCCGAAGTGCCACTGTGGCGATCCTTGGGCCTGGATTGGTCGCGGCGGGGCTGCACGATGCGCTGTTCGCCCGCGTCTACATGGGCACGACCTACGGCGCCTTCACCTTCGGGCGTGCCGTCGGCGGACTGGCGATCGTGGCGCTTGCAGGAATGACGATCGCAGTCGTGGCATGGCTGCGCCGCTCAGGTCGAGGTACAGAGTGGCACGAACGGCTCGTGCCAGCTCTGCGCGATCCGGCCACACACGTTGGCATCGGGCGACGCGCCGTGTGGGCGTGGCGCGCGGCGCTGCTGCTGCTCCTCGGCATTGGCAGCGCGGCGGCGCTGAGCGGCCTGGCGCCGGGCGTTGGGCGCGAGCCAACGCTGGGCGCCGCTTCGCCACTCGCGTGGCTGCCAGGCTATCTGCCCTGGCCGATCCTCGGTCTGGCGGCGGCGGGCTTGCTCATGATCGGATGGAATGGCACCAACCGGTCTATGGTGCCGCTGCTGCTCATCGGCGGCCTGCCGGCACTCCTCTATCTCCCCGATCCACTCGTTACCGGCGACCACCCGTGGATGGTCCGTCGGCTGGTGCCGGCGGTGGTACCGCTCATCGCGATCCTGGCGAGCACGGGCGCCGCGGCCCTGTGGCGGGCGGATCCGCGGTGGTTCGGTGCAGTCCGCCCGGAAGAGCTGGCCGACCGCTCAGCACGTGGGCTCGCCCCGCAGGCCGGCATTCTCCACGACGCGCTCGGCCACGTCGGACCGCTCGCCGCGACGGCGCTCGTCTCGCTGGGCCTCGCGCTCGCCATTGCCCACGACGGCGACTTCATCCGCCCACGCCACGCCGCCGGCGTGGTTGATGGGCTGCAGGGGCTGGCTGCGAAGCTGCCAGCAGACGCCGTGGTCATTTTTCCTGCGGGCAACGCGGGTATCCATCTCGCCATGCCGCTCGACGCCGAGTTTGGACGCATGGCATTCGCGATCCCTGAGGCGCAGTTGACCCCAACGATTGCGGTCACGCTGCAGCGAATGGATGCGGCGGGCCACCCGGTATTCTGGGCGATGGACGCCTTTGCCCATCTGGAGACGCCACCGGGCGTCGTGGCGCAGATGCTCACCATCGAACGTATTGGATGGGAATCAGCGGACCACGGTCCCAAACCGCCGCCACTCGAGCTGACGCGCATCGACGACGTCGTCGCGGTATATCGCTTGAGCTTCTCAGCGCCCTCATAGCGGGAAGGCCCGGCCATTTACGGCCGGGCCTTCCCTGCTCGCACTCGGCAGAGTGAATCAGTATGGGAGGAAGGGCCTCGTGACGGGCGTGCCGTAGGCGCCGAATGACACTGCAGTCGGGCCGGGGGTAGGCGCCTCGTTCGCCGGGGCGGGCGTCGCCTCGACGACGACTGGCACCGAGGTCACGAGCAGCGTATACGGATCGTCGCTGGCATCGCCGCTGGGGCTATCCACCGTGATCCAGTAGGTCCCGGGGCCGATATTGCTCACCCCAACAACCTCGTCCTGGGTGCCCGGGTTGTTCGACTGGCCGAGCAGGACGTAGTCCGGGTCGGGCCCATAGACCGTGACTTCGTAATCACCGGGCAGGTTAGTGAGCGTCACCGTAAAGTCATTCGCGACCTGAACGTTGACCAGCCAGTTGTGGGTCGTGGACGCATCGGTCAGCGACGCCTGTACGAGGCTGTTGAGGTCGACCGGGCAGCCGTCTGAAGCCGGCTGCGAACAGTCGCTTTGCGCGTGAGCCCTCATCGAAGACGTACTCGAGAGCGAGACCATGAGGCCAACGGCGAAGATCGTAATTGCGGCGAGGATCACCGTCAGCGTCGGAATCGAGCGCGCGTGGGTCATCGCGGGCATACAAGTCTCCTGTGCCGGATGGTTGGGTTCAGCTTGCCGTTCAATGGAGGGATCCGTCCCTCAGAACGGACGGGCGTTTCCGCCGCACGGGCGATCACAGATTCTAAACGCCGCCCGCACAGAAATCGTGACACATGTGCCTTCCAATCCGTCCGCCCGTCGACGAGCGCCGGGCGGACGGATTCTGGGGCTCAGCCGACGGCGATCGGTTCGCGGACGGCCTCGCGGATTGCCGCCGGCACCTGGCCTCCTGGCACGCCGCCGACGAGCGCTCGCTCCAGGACCTCTTCGACGCGCTCCACCTGCACGATGTCCATCTCGCGCACCTTTTCGGGGATGTCCACGAGATCCTTCGCGTTGCGAGCCGGGAGGATGAACGTTTTGATCCCTGCGCGATGTGCCGCCAGCATCTTCTCCTTGAGCCCCCCGATGGGGAGCGCACGGCCGCGGATCGTCACCTCCCCGGTCATCGCCACGTCGCGCCGCGCCGGCACGCCGGTGATGGCCGAGATGAGCGCAGTGGTGAGGGCAAGCCCGGCCGAAGGACCGTCCTTGGGCACGGCGCCGGCGGGTACATGGACGTGGATCATGTGCGTATCGAACCAATCCGGCGCAACGCCGAAGCGATGGGCATTCGCACGCGCGTAGGTCAGCGCGGCGCGCGCCGATTCCTGCATCACCTGCCCCAGGTGACCGGTGATCACAGGCTCGCCCTTGCCCTCCATGATGGTGACCTCGATCGAGAGCAGCTCGCCGCCGGTCTCGGTCCAGGCCACGCCGTTGACCAATCCGACCTCGTCCGCTTCCTCGGTCAAGCTCCTCGTGAACTTCTGCGGGCCGAGCGGCTCGACGAGATCATCGGCATTGATCGTCGCCTGCTCGATCTCGTGCGCTGCGACTTTGCGTGCGGTCTTGCGGGCCAACGTCGCGATCTCCCGCTCCAGGTTCCGCACGCCCGCCTCGCGGGTATAGCCTTCGATGACCCCCCGCAGCGCGTCGTCGGTCAAGGTAAGCTGCTCGGGCCGAAGACCGTGCGACTCAACTTGCTTTGGCACGAGGAAGCGGGTGGCGATCTGCTGCTTCTCATCCTCGGTGTAACCCGCGATGGAGATCACCTCCATACGGTCGCGCAACGCCGGCGGAATCGTGTCGAGCACGTTGGCCGTGCAGATGAAGATCACCTTCGAGAGATCGAAGGGCACCTCCAGATAATGGTCGCTGAACGCGAAGTTCTGCTCCGGGTCGAGCACCTCGAGCAGCGCCGCCGACGGGTCGCCGCGAAAGTCGTTGCCGACCTTGTCGATCTCGTCGAGCATGAAGACCGGATTGTTGGTCTTCGCGTTGCGGATACCCTGGATAATGCGACCGGGCAGCGCCCCGACGTAGGTGCGGCGGTGGCCGCGAATCTCCGCCTCGTCACGCACGCCGCCGAGGCTCGTGCGCCAGAATGTGCGCCCGAGCGCCCGCGCCACCGACCTGCCCAGAGAGGTCTTGCCGACACCGGGCGGGCCTACGAAGCAGAGGATCGGGCTGCGCATCTTATCGCCAGCCAGTCCGCGCACGGCGATGTACTCGATGATGCGGTCCTTGACCTTCTCGAGACCGTAATGGTCCTCGTCGAGAATGCGGGCCGCGTCGGCGATGTCGACGTGGTCTTCGGTGGCATTAGACCAGGGCAGCTCCGTGAGCCACTCGAGGTAGGTGCGGATCACGCCCTGTTCGGCCGAGTGCATGCCGACGACCTTCAGCCGGTCGAGCTCGCGGAGCGCCTTGTCCCGCGCCGCCTCGGGCATGCCGGCGTCCTCGATCTTTGTGCGGAGTTCGTCGGCAACGGCAGTTTCGCCCTCCCCCTCCCCGAGCTCACGCTGAATCACGCGGAGCTGCTCGCGGAGATAGAAGTCGCGCTGCGCCTTATCGACACTCGACTTCACGTCCTCGCGGATCTTCGACCGCAGTTGGGCGATCTCGAGGTGACGCCGCGTGAACTCGAGTGCCAACTGCAAGCGTTCGACCGGATCGAGGGTATGGAGCGTGCGCAGCCGCTGCTCGAACGTGTACTCGGGTGAGTAGGCCGCATGGTCGGCGAGCTGCCCCGGATCGTTGATGCCGCGGACGAACTGCAGCACCTCACGCGGGACAGCCGCGCTCATCTCCACGAGGTTTTCA
>JAXDLH010000318.1:0-3376 GCA_034666705.1 Chloroflexota bacterium | reverse complement strand
CGCCTTCAACGTCGACGTGCTGCAAGGCGTCAATCCCACGACCCTGCACGGCAACGACGGCGCGGTGGTATTCGTCCCGCCGCTCCAGCAGGAGAGCATTTTCAGCCCATCCACCGCGGTCCTCGATAGCCGCGTGATCACGACCGCCGAGGAGGTCCGCCGCGCCCTGGCCCAGAATCCCCTACCAGACGGCGTGCTCGTGGGTAGTGCAGTGGATGGCGTGTTGGTTAGCATCTCCGGCAACGCCCTGTTCGACTCCGGCAAAGCCGACCTCAAGCCCGCCGGCCTCGCCGTGCTCGACGTGCTCGCCAATCAGTTGCGACCCACCACGAACCAGATTCGGATCGAAGGGCACACCGACAACATTGCCATCTCGACTCCTCTCTTCCCCAGCAACTGGGAGCTGTCCGCAGCCCGGGCGACCACGGTGGTGCGCTACCTGATCGAGCGCGGTGGGATTCGGCCGCAGCAGCTCATTGCAGCCGGCTACGGTGATCAGCGGCCCGTCGCCTCGAACGACACGCGCGAGGGCCGCGCCCGCAATCGCCGGGTGGACGTCGTCATTCTTACCCCGCGGGGCAATGCGTCGCAGTCCGTCCCCGACTCCCTACCCAGCCTGGGACAGCTCCCATGAGCAGGATGAAGATCATCATCATTGCCGCCGCGGTGCTCGTCCTCGCGGGCGGCGGCGGCTTCGCCGGATTCACGTTCCTGGGCAAGGCGGGGGCCTCGGACCAGCCGCACGAGGAGCCACCGCGCGTGGGCGTCCTCTACACCACGCGGGAGCGCATCGTAAACCTCGCGGATGCCGGCGTGCTCCGCTATTTGAAGACCACGATCGTGCTCGAGATCTACGACCCCGAGAACAAGGAGGGGAAAGGCGGCGAGGGCGGCAAGGTCGAGCTGCCGAAAGACCTTCTGCGGAAGGCCCCCATGATCGAGGATCGCATCACGGCCGTACTCACCTCGAAATCCGCTGCAGAGTTGATGGGCCCGGAGGGGAAGGCCCACCTGAAAGAGGCGCTTAAAACCGGGTTGAACGAGACGATTGGCGAAGAGCGCATTCTGAACGTCTACTTCACCGATTTCATCATCCAGTGAAGCTTCGCACGCAGGGGTAGGCAGCCATGCCTTCACGAGAAGCCACCGATCAGATCATGAGCGCGCTCGTCGCGAAGAGTGAGCAGCGCGCGCAGCAGCGGGAGGCGTCGGCGCGCAGCCAGGCGAAGGCGATCAAGCCGTACGACTTCCGCCGCCCGGACAAGTTCTCGAAGGAGCATTTCCGCTCGCTGCGCTTGATTCACGACTCCTTTGCGCGGCTCCTCGGCTCGTCGTTCTCATCGTATTTGCGAACGAGCGTGCAGATTCACTGCGCCACCATCGACGAAGTGACGTACGGCGACTACATCCAGTCGCTCGTTTCGCCCACGGTGGTCTACATCGTCACACTCGACCCGCTTCCTGGCCAGGCGGTGATCCAGCTCGACATGCCGGTCGCCCAGGCGATGGTCGACCGGCTCCTCGGCGGCAAAGGAATCCCAGACCCCCGGGTCCACGATATGACTGAGATCGAGATGCGGCTCCTGAAATCGCTGGGCGGTTTCTTCGGCAGCAGCTTGCGGGATGCCTGGGCCAACATGCTGCCCCTCGAGCCCGAGACCTCCGAACCGGTCTTCAGCCCCGAGTTCGTCCAGATCACGCTCCCATCGGAGGCAACTGCCAGGCTCGTCTTCGAAGCCAACCTGGTCAAAACGGTCGGCACGATGAGCATCTGTCTCCCGCATCCCGTATTGCAGCCGATCCTGGAGACGCTGACTTCGCGGCTCTCGAATCAGCGCGCCAAAGAGGCCGAGGAGGATAACGACGAGCTCGGCCCGATCGAGCAATTGCGTCGGGTTTCCGTACCCATCATCGCGGAGCTCGGCCACGCCCGACTGCCGCTACGCGAGATTCTCGACCTGGCGCCTGGCCAGATTCTCAAGCTCGATACCCCGGCCGACGGCGATCTGACCATCCGCATCGGCGGCGTCCCCAAGCTCGCGGGGCGGCCTGGCACGGTCAGCAAGAGCAACGCGGTGCGCGTGACGCGCACACTCAGTTAGGAGGTTCGCATCATGGAAGGTCAATTCGTCTCTGGTGATCAGTCGTACGGTGGCGCGAGCGCAGTAGCCGGTGTAAGCCGGCCCGATCTGGCGCCCTTTGCACACGATGAGGTTGGTGGCGGAGAAGGCTCCGGGATCGATCTGCTGCTCGACATCAGCGTGGACATCACCGTCGAGCTGGGCCGCACCCACATGACGATTGGCGACGTGATGGCGCTGCGCTCCGGGTCGGTCATCGATCTCGACAAGCTCGCGGGCGAACCGGCCGACATCCTGGTGAACGGCACGCGGATCGCCCGAGGCGAGGTCCTGGTGGTCGACGAGAAGTTTGGCGTCCGCGTGCTCGAGGTGGAGTCCAGTGCGAAGCGCCTCGCCACACTCGAGTAGGGGGATGCCACTCTCTATCGATCGGCTGCGCGACCAACTGGGGCCGGCGCTCGCAAGTCGCTACGCGCGGCCGGTGCTGATCGCGGCCGCGGTGGTGATCCTGGCGGTCGGCTGGGGCGTAGCGCGGCCCAGCGAGCAAACCGTGGGAAGTGTGCTCCCCACGGCCAGCGCCGTTGCTCAGCCGGGCTCGCCAGCGCCGCGGCTCGGCGGGCCGAGCGAGTCGTTCGACATGACCGGCGCGGCCATGGACATCTCCGTCAAGCTCGTCATAGTACTCGCGCTTGCCTATGGGTCACTCGCGCTGCTGAAGCGTTACACAATGGGCGATACGCACCGGACTGGACACGGCACGCTGCAGGTGCTGGAGAGCGTTACGCTGGCCCCGAACCGTTCCGTCTACGTGATTCGCGTCGGCGACGAGCGCCTGGTCGTCGGGGTCACGCCCACCCAGCTCACGACGCTCAGCACCCTCCGTGATCCTGCTCCGATTGCCGACGACGCAGCTACTCGCAACCCATGAGCGCCACCTCCTCCCCAGGTACCTCGGTCACTCCTGCACCGGTGCTCTCGGGTACCCGCTCCAGTGCTCGCGTTTCTACTCGCTCTTGCTGAGCGAACCGTAGGATTGGGCATCGCACGCGCCACGGGCGCGAGCCACGCAGGGATCAAGAATGCGGACCTCACGACTCCTCCTCGGACTCATCGGCATTGCACTGGCCCTCTCCGGCTGCGCCGCTCAGGGCGACACTATGCCATCGGTGCAAGTCCAGGTCGGCCAGGGGCAGGGCGACAACCTGACCCTCGGCGTGCAGTTGCTGCTGATGCTCACGGTGCTGAGCGTCGTGCCCGGCATCCTCATCATGGTCAGCTCGTTCGTGCGCGTCGCC
>JAXDLH010000317.1:0-6027 GCA_034666705.1 Chloroflexota bacterium | reverse complement strand
TATCGCGTCGTCCCCCCACGGCTCGACGCGTCGAGACGAGGGGTGACGACGCGTTTGTCAAACGCCCCCTTCGGCCACGTGGAGGCGTAAGCCGGCCAGCAGATCGCGCATGACGCCCGGTGGCACGACCTCGAGCGCCTGGGCGACGTCCGCCGCGATTGCCTGCGCCTCACGATGCCCGCAGCCATCGCGGTGCTCGGCGGCCTGGGCGTGCTGGAATGCGAGCCCGAGCGACGCGCCGCACCGGCGCAGGGCCTCGGTTTGGGCGAGCGTGGCCTCGCCGAGGATGGCGCCAGTCTGGCAGGCGAGCTCGAAGAGGGCGGCGCTCGGGCCTGGGCCGAAGGCGGTGGGCGCCCGGTTGCCACTCTCCACGACGCCGTCGGCGGTGTGCATCCGCGCGTGGATCCGCCCGGCGCACACTGTCTGGATGGCGTCCGTGAACAGGTGCATCACGCGCAGGTTGTCCACGTCGGTAGCGGCGACTGCAGCTTGCGCAAGCAGGTAGTCCCCGACGAGGATCGTGACCGCGTTCGCGACCACGCGGCGCCCCCGGCCGTCGCCATTCTGATCGGCCACGTCGCCGTGCAGCAGCAGTGCGGCGTGCACGAGCTCGATGGCTGCCGCCATGTTGACGACGTTGGCCGTTGCCTCGCCGAAGAGCCGCGCGCTCGCGACCGTCGCGGCCGCTCGGAGCCGCGGGCCGGCTGTGGCCAGCGTCTCCTCGACGATCCCCCGCAGCAGCGGGTGTTTCACACGGCTCACGGCTTCGAGCCGGCGTTCGACGGCTGCCAGGTCGGCTGCGATCGGTGCGAGTGCTCCGATGACGGGCGAGATCACGACGTTTTGCCGGCGAACCCCGTTCGCCACAACACGCTCGAGCTGTATAGGACCATGGGGGAGAGGGGAAAGCCAATCAGCGCCGCCATGGCGACGAAGATCCACCGCGCGTAGGCGCCGACGAGCTGCCAACCGATGCGCGCATCGCCTGGTGCGGACGTGCCGTTCATCTAATCTCCCCTTCGTTCGTTGGACGCGGCGATTCTCGTGGTTCGTCGGGGTCCGAGCGCAGCTCGGCGAGCACTTGCAGCGCGGCGCGGCGGAACGGGCGCATGAGCGGGTGGCTCGCGAGCGGGATCAGTTGGGCGACGAGGGCCGCGGTACGTTCGGCCAGGCGGTACGAGCGGACCTGATTCGGCGAGTTGTCGTGCAGCCAGTAGAGGACGATCCCCATGTGGTACAGCCAGAGCAGGTTGGGCAGCTCTGCCTGTAAGTCGGCCGGTACGTGGGTCCTGGAGCCGGTCACGACCTGGGTGAAGATCGCCGTGCTCTCCTGCCGCCACGCGTTGGACTCGGGCCCGAAGGGGCTGAGCGGGCTTTGGGGATCGGCCGCGTTCTTGAAGATGATTCCGCAGAAACGGTGGTAGGGCGTGGAAACGTCGAGCTTGGCGTTGAGCACGCCGAGCAGCCGGGCGTGCAGATCGCCGTCGTGCGCCAGGATCTCCTGGCAGGCGGCCAGGTGCGCCTCGTGCACCCGCTGGTAGAAGCCCTGGATCAGCTCCTCTTTGGAGTGGAAGTAATAGTAGGCGTGGCTGAGCGAGACGCCCGCCGTCTCGGCGATGGCGCGCATCGTCGTGCCCTCGTAGCCGCGCTCCTCGAAAAGGTCGAGCGCAGTCTTGAGGATGAGCGCACGGGTCTGCTCGCCCTTCGGCGTCTTTGCGGAAGCCAGTTCTTGCGTCACAAGACAACTCGCCCATGGCATGATAATTGAACTTGTTCAGTTGAACGTGTTCAAGATAGAATAGCATCGGACCGCATGCGACGGCAAGGCGAGGTGTCAGATGCAGTCGGGACGCGCAACGGTTCGAGGCCCCGCGGGCGAGGCGATCTACGACGTGGCCGTCGTCGGCGGCGGGATTGCGGGCATGGCCACCGCCGCCCGGCTCCAGGCCGCAGGACTATCGACCATCGTTTGCGAGGCGCACGGGCTCCCGGGCGGCTGCGCCGGTTACTACCGGCGGGCTGGCTTCTCATTCGACGTCGGCGCGACGACCCTGGTCGACTTCGAGCCGGGTGGCGTGGGCGGTGAGCTGCTGGAGGCGATTGGCCTGCCGCCGCTGGATGGGAAGCAGCTCCCCGGCTATGTGGGCTGGCTGCCGGACCGGGTCGTAACCCTCTACCGCGACCCGGCCCGCTGGCACGCCGAACGGTTGCGCGTGCTCGGCGACACGCCGGCGCATCGCGCCTTCTGGCAGCTCATGGACGAACTGGCGCGCGTGTTCTGGGCTGCCAGCCGGCGTGGAGTGACGCTGCCGATGCAGAATCCCGGCGATGCGTGGCGTGTCGTTCGCAGCGTCGGTGTCGGGAACCTCTTCCTGGGGAGGTATCTGAGCTCGACGATCGGGCGGGCGCTCGACTCGGCTGGCCTCCGGGAGGACCGACCGCTGGTTGGGCTGCTCTCGATGCTCGTCGAGGATACGGTGCACAGCACGGTCGCCGAGGCGCCGCTCATCAACGCCGCGCTTGGGATCACCATTCGGGGGGCTGGCCTGACCCGCGCCCACGGGGGAATGCGCGGCTTCTGGCGCACGTTCACGCGCCGCTATCGGCAGCTCGGCGGCGAATTGCGCCTCGCATGCACCGTGGAGGACATCGCAGGGCGTGAAGGGGACTTCGTGCTCACGACGAGCCGCGGGACCGTGCGCGCGGCCCGCCTCGCATGTGCGGTTCCGGCAGAGATCGCGCACCGGATCGGGCCGCCAGGGGTCGCGGCTGCACTTGCTCCTTTCCTCCGGCGGGACACGGATGCCCATGGTGGGGCGGTCGTCGTGACGCTCGGCGTGCCCGAAGAGGAGGTCATGGGGCAGTCGTTCACCCACCATCAGCTCTTGCAACGCTATGACGCGCCGCTCGGCAACGGCAACAACATGTTCGTCTCGGTCTCCGCTCCAGGCGACTACGAGAGCGCTCCAGTTGGCTATCGCGCGGTGATGATCTCCACCCACTGCGAGCTGGGCGCGTGGGAAGGGCTGACCGCCGATCGATACCAGCAGCAGAAGCACGCGCTGGGCGAGCAGCTTGCGGGACTGGCCCGGCGGGTCTATCCGGACCTCGGCCGCCATGCCGCAGTCTTCGACGTCGGCACGCCCCTGACTTATGCGCGGTACACTCGCCGCCCCCGGGGCGCCGTCGGCGGTATCCGGCTCACCGGGCGCAATGCGAACCAGCACGCCATCCCCCACGAACTCGGGGTGCACGGGTTCTGGATGGTGGGCGATACCACGTGGCCGGGACTGGGCACGGTCGCCTGCGTGCTCGGCAGCCGCATCGTCGCGGCGCAGATTCTCGGCCAGGCGGACCCCGTCGCCGCCCGCGCACCGGATCGCACACGGAGCCCGGAGATTGTCGGCCTTGCAAGCCCTGGCTGAGCCCGCGCTCCCGCCGCTCGCAGTGCTTGGGGGCGACCTCCTGGTGACCGGTCGCCGACGGCGGTGGTTTGCCCTGGGACGTCCGTTCGTCGGGGTGTTGCTCTTCGTTCTCGCCGTGCGTTTCGAGTTGTGGTGGGCGACCCCGACCATCGTGTTCCTGATCTTCATCGCGGTGGTGACCGGTACTCACGACGTAGTGCATAGCGCAGTCGGGCTCGGTCGGCGCCAGACGGAGTGGGCGCTCTTCCTCCTCGGCGCGGTCCTGTTCGAGAGCGGCCACGCGTATCGCTGCTCCCATCTGCAGCATCACCACGTGTTCCCGGGCCCTGATGACCCAGAAGGCGATCCGGCCCGGATGACCTTGTGGGGCGCCGTACGCTACGGGCCGGTTATGCTCCCCGTGCTCTGGTGGTGGGCCTTCCGCCGCAACGCTTCCCGCCCGGAACAACGCGGGTGGCTGCTGCTCGAGGCGCTGTGGCCGGTGGTGTTCGCCGTGCTCAGCACCCTCGCGTTTCGGCAGACGCTAGCGCTCACGCTGTACCTGGTGCTCGCCGTCACCGGTAGTTGGGTATACCCGCTTCTCACCGTGTATCTGCCACATCACGGCTACGGGCCAACGCCGCTTACCCAGACCCGCACGCTGCGCGGGTGGCTGATTCCACACCTCTTCCTCGAGCTCACGTACCATCTCGAGCACCATCTCTATCCGAGCGTGCCGAGCCACCAGTTACCGGCGCTCTCCCGCCGTTTGGAGCCGCTCTTCCGCGAGGCAGGCGTGCAGCCGATCGTGGTGCCGTAGGCAGCGGCCGTCATCGCCGCGGAGGCCCTCCCCGCGACTAATACCCGTCGGGTACGGAGACCTGGTGCTGGAGGATGATCTCGCGGCGCTGGCGAGCCGACTCCAGAATGGCCCATTGCACCTCGGCGGTGGCCATGCCCCAGCGGCCGTCGTGCAGCATCGGCTTCCCGTGGCGCACCGCCTCGTACAGCTCCATCGCCTCGTCATCCATGAACACCATGCCCTCGCCACGCCGCTGGCTGATCGGCACCTCCCGCCGCCCCGCGTCGTCGTAGATGTAGAGCCCCTCGGGCGCCGCGCGCACGTCGCCGCCGTCGAAGCTCGCGATGAAGACGCCCTGGTTTCCGGGCGTCCACGGCCCACCGCGGCTGCTGACTACGGAGCGGCCGGTTTCCCACGGGATCTGCGGCGTCGCGTCACCCTCGACGATGCTGCCGAAGCGCGTTGCCTCTTTCTCCTTCGCCTCGTCGAGCGTGCCATCGAGCAGCGCCCGCCGCATCCGGTTGCGCTCCGCCATCCCCCGGTCCTCGCCCCACGCGATCAGCTCGGCGGTGTCGAAGTAGCCGTTCGCGTTGTAGGCGATCGTGCAGGGAGTGCCGTCCTCGAACTCGAGGAACGCCGCGAAGTAGCCGGTGCCGTTCGGCCGCTCGGGACGCCAGCGCCCCGTCGATGACCGTACGCTGCGCACGAGCCCGCCGCCGAGCCAGCGCACCGACTCCAGTTGGTGTGGCGCCTGCCGCCACACGATGCCGCCGCCGAGGTTGTCGTCGACCTCCTGTGGCAGGCGGGGCCGTAGCATCCACCCCGTGTAGGCCCACATGTTGATGGCGCGCAGTTGGCCGAGATCGCCGTCGCGGATCATCCGGCGGATCTCGCGGATCAGGGGGTTCGTGCCCTGGGTCTGGCCGCCGGCCAGGATCTTCGCGCCGGTCCGCTCCGCGGCGTCGAGCACCCGCTGGCACTCCTCGACGGTGAGGCCGAACGGCTTCCGCACCACCATATGCTTACCGTTCTCGGCGGCGAGCAGCGCATGCTGGGCGTGGAACTGATTCGGCGTCGCGATCCAGACGGCGTCGACCTCGGGGTCGCGGCACAACGCTTCGACCGAGTCGTAGACGCGTGCCTTGTAGCGCGTGCGAAACGCCTCCAGCGCCTGCGGACGCAAGTCGGCGCCCGCGACGAGGGTGACCTGCGGCATGCGCTCGAGCGCTGGCAGGAACTCGGTGGCGCCGAAGCCCAGTCCCGCGACGCCGACGCGGAGTGGTGGCTCGTTCGTGGTGTGCTGCTGCATCGCAACCTCGCTATGCACAGTCTGCTGGGCGAGAACCTGGCCAGAGCCCGTGATTTCGTTGGGGCAGGGTGCCTCTTTTAGTTCTTGCCAACACAGGCGTGCCAGGGCACAAGGCCCCTCTCCTGCGTACGCGCCGGAGCACACATCGCCCGCAGAGTGGCTTCGCGTGCGCCCGCCCTTGACGAGCGCAGCGTAGCACAAAACAGGGCCCAGAGCGCCTGCGCCTTCACTGGGAGCCCGCCTCCCTGTCGGGCCGGCCCGCTAGGGCAGGATCACGACGTACCCGTCCGTTCCATGCACGCGGATCCGCTGCCCATCCCGGATCAGCCGGGTGGCATGCTCCACCCCCACCACGGCCGGCAAGCCGTACTCCCGTGCGATCACCGCGCCGTGGGTCATCAGGCCCCCCACCTCCGTCACCAGGCCCTTGATCGCGACGAACAGGGGCGTCCAGCTGGGGTCCGTGTAGGCGGTGACCAGGATGTCGCCCGCTTCGAGATCGGCCTCCGCCA
>JAXDLH010000316.1:0-3337 GCA_034666705.1 Chloroflexota bacterium | reverse complement strand
CGGGTCGTCGAGGTAGAATGCCTGCACCGGCAGGAACGGGTGCTCGCCGCGGCGGAGCTCGTAGCCGAGCTCCCGCAACCGCTCCTGCTCGCGCTCGAAATCCTCACGACCGATCTCCAAGCCGATGTGGTGCACGCCGCGCGCCATGCGCGACGAGGGCGCGGGCGCATCCGGCGGGCGCGGCACCAGCACGATCTGCTGCGGCACCGCACCAGGTGCCGGCTGCCCGGCCTGGAGAAAGACCGGCCCCTTCATCGCAGCCGGCGAGATCACAGTCAGGCCAAGCACGTCGCGGTAAAACTGGAGCGAGCGATCCACATCGCCCACGATCAGCACGATCTCGGCGAGCCCACGCACTGCAGCCATGGTTCCTCCAAGTAATGGTCCTAAATTTAGTGGTAGCCTTGCATGTCGTGGCCCTTGATGGCCCGCTTCCCCACAGCGGCGGGACATACCTCCCATCCCGAGCCGGGGACCTAAACGCCGAACCGAACCGGGGACCCTAACCCCCCGCCCCCCTTCCCGGCGCGGGAAGGGGGAATCATCCCATTGTGAACCTGAGGACTCAACTGTCGTGCCGAAGCGCCGAGCTTCTCGTTATCCTCAGGTCCCCATCTGCTCGCCACGCTCAGGTCCCACCCAACTCGCCGGTTATTCGTAGGTTCCACCCAACTTGTCATCTTGAGCTCGGCAGGCGGAGCGGCGCCGCCAAAATTCTGGAATGACACAGAAGATGTCATTGAAAGGTCGTAGCCGAGGGATCCGTGATCCTAATGACCGGGCTCCGGATCCTTCGCGTTGCTCGAGATGGCAACGAGATCGGCTCCTCTCCCCCAAAGTGGGGGAGGGGTCCGGGGGAGAGGGCCTCGTACCTCCCACTCTTGCCCCGCATTGTAGGGTCTCCGACGGGCGACCTATAATCCGGCCACCTGGGACGCCCAGACGGCCGCGCTGGCGGAAGCCCGCGGCCGTTTTGTTCGCCCGCCCTGTTCGGAGGCGTTGTGGCCGCACCGCTGCGGATCGGACTGCTCGGAGTCGGCGGGGTTGGTGGCGCGGTGGCGACCGCCCTCGTCGAGAAGCACGAGCTGCTCGCCGAGCGTGTCGGGCGCTCGCTCGAGTTGCGCCGGGCGCTCGTCCGCGACGTCGCCCGCCCGCGGCCGGTGCCGGCCGAGATCCTCACCACCGACGCGAACGCGATCCTCGACGACCCGGAGATCGACCTCGTCGTCGAAGTGATGGGCGGCGAGCACCCCGCCCACGAGTACATCCTGCACGCGCTCAAAGCCGGCAAGCACGTGGTGACGGCGAACAAAGAGGTGCTGGCCAAGCACGGGCCGGAGATCCTCGCCACCGCCGCCGCCCAGGGCGTGGACATCTCATTCGAGGCGAGCGTCGGCGGCGGCATTCCGGTGATCGGGCCCTTCAAGCTCGACCTGCTCGCCAACGAGATCCACGAAGTGCGGGCGATCATCAACGGCACCACCAACTACATTTTGACGAAGATGGCCGCCGAGGGCGCCGACTTTGCCGCCGTGCTCGCCGAGGCGCAAGAGCTGGGCTACGCCGAGGCCGACCCGCGCAACGACGTCGAGGGGATCGACGCCGCGTACAAGCTCACGATCCTCGCCAGCCTGGCATTTCACGCCGTGGTGCGTCCCGAGGACGTCTACCATGAGGGGATCACGGGCCTCACGCCGGCCGACTTCCGCTATGCCCGCGAGCTCGGCTATGCGATCAAGCTGCTCGCCATCGCCCGCAATCGCGCCGGCAAAGTGGAACTGCGCGTCCACCCGGTGCTGCTCCCCGAAGGGGATATGCTGGCCAAGGTGGACGGCGTGTTCAACGCGATCCAACTGGAGGGAGACCTCGTCGGGCAGGCGCTCTTCTATGGAAGAGGCGCGGGGCCAGGGCCAACCTCGAGCGCGGTCATCGCCGACATCATCGACCTCGCCCAGCGCTCGGTCGCCGGCACGATGAAAGTGCACCTGCCGAGCTACGCCCCCAATGCGAAGTTTCGGCCGATGGCCGAGGTGTGCACCCGCTACTATCTGCGGCTGCTCGTCACGGACCAGCCCGGCGTGTTTGCGCAGATCGCCCAGGCGCTCGGGGACGCGCAGATCAGCCTGAACTCGGTGATCCAGAAGGAGAACGTCGTGCTCGACGACGGCAAGGAGTTTGCCGAGATCGTGCTGATGAGCCACGATGCGCAAGAATCCGCGATGCAGCAGGCGGTACGGGCGATTACGAACCTTGACGTGGTGCACTCCATCGGCAGCCTGATTCGGGTCGAGGGGTAGCGAGGCAGCATGCAGAATCAGGGGAGCCTCGGAGCCAGTTCGGCCAGCGGGAGCGCCGCCGGCGGCGTGCAGCCATCGCCGGCCCACCCCGGCGTCCTCACGCGCTACGGCGCGCTGCTGCCCGTGACCGAGGCTACGCCGCCGCTCAGCCTCGGCGAGGGCGATACGCCGCTCGTGCGCTCGATGGCGATCGAGAAGGAGCTCGGCGCCGGCGCGGTCTACTTCAAGCTTGAGGGGTGCAACCCGACGGGCTCCTTCAAGGATCGCGGCATGGTCATGGCGATGGCCAAGGCGCTGGAGGACGGCAGCCAGGCCGTGATCTGCGCCTCGACCGGCAATACCTCCGCCTCGGCCGCCGCCTACGCCGCGCGCGCCGGCCTGACCGCCGTGGTGATCGTGCCGGACGGCTACGTTGCACTGGGGAAACTGGCGCAGGCGATGATCTACGGGGCGAACATCGTGCTGGTGCGCGGCAACTTCGACCACGCCCTCGCGCTCGTCCGCAGCCTCAGCGAGACGCACCCCGTGACGGTCGTGAACTCGATCAACCGCTACCGGATCGAGGGCCAGAAGAGCGGCGCGTTCGAGGTGTGCGACGTGCTCGGGGACGCGCCGGACTACCTGGCGATCCCCGTCGGCAACGCCGGCAACATCACCGCCTACTGGGCGGGCTTTCGCCAATACCACGCGCTCGGCCACACCACGCATAACCCGAAGATGCTCGGCTTCGAGGCCGCCGGCGCGGCGCCAATCGTGCGCAACGAGGTCGTGCCGAACCCTGAAACCGTGGCCACGGCGATCCGGATCGGCAATCCGGCGAGCTGGGAGTATGCGGTAGAGGCGCGCGACGAGTCCGGCGGCACGATCGACTGCGTGACCGACGAGGAGATCCTCGAGTCGTACCAGCTCCTGGCGCAGCGCGAGGGGCTCTTCGTCGAGCCCGCCTCGGCCGCCTCTGTGGCCGGGATCCGCAAGCTCGTCCGCGAAGGCAAGCTGGATCTGCACGACCGGACCATCGTGTGCATCCTGACCGGCAACGG
>JAXDLH010000315.1:0-2569 GCA_034666705.1 Chloroflexota bacterium | reverse complement strand
CGGCGGCGGTGCCGGGGCGATCGCTCGCTACGTGCTCGGCAGTTGGATTGCCGGGCGACTGGGCACGTCATTTCCCTATAGCACGCTCGTCATCAACGTTTCGGGAAGCTTCGCGATCGGCGTGCTGCTCGTATTCATCGTCGAGCACCTTTCCCTTGATCCTGCCTGGCGATTGCTGCTCGTGGTGGGCTTTCTCGGCGGTTACACAACCTTCTCGAGCTACACCCTGGAGGTGCTGGCCCTCGCCAGACTGGGAGAGTGGCTCGCGGCAGCGCTCTATGTGCTCGCGAGCAATGGCCTCGGGCTCGCCGCGGTGGCCCTAGGGGTGGGGGTCGCCCGCCTGGTCAGCCGCTAACGAGCCCCCAGACTCGCGCGCAAAGTACTGCTGGAGAATCTGGAGCGCGACCGGCATCGCATCGCTCGGCCCGCCGCCGTGCTCGAGGAACACCGTCACGCTGACGCGCGGGTTGTCAGCCGGTGCGTAGGCTGTGAACCAGCCGTGTGTGGGGAGGATGCCATTCTTGTCGCGCTGGCCGGGGAACTCCGCGGTGCCCGTCTTCCCCGCGATCGTGACACCCGGGACCAGATAGGGCTTGGCCTTCGCATCGTCGAGTACCGCGACCATCCCGTCGCGCATGGCAGCGAGCGTATCGGGCCGGATCGCCGCCTGCCGAAGTACCTGGGCGCCCACCGTGCGGACCACCTGGCCGTCGGTGTCCAGGACCTCGCGGACGAGGTGCGGCCGGAATGCTGTCCCACCCATTGCGATCAGGTTCGTTACAGTCGCGACCTGGAGTGGTGTGGCGAGGACGAAACCCTGCCCGATCGCCATGTTGTACGTGTCACCGGGGAGCCAGGGCTCGCCCACGCGCGCCAGCTTCCAGTTGCTATCCGGAATCTGGCCCGTCGCCTCGATTGGCAGATCGATCCCGGTGGGCGCGCCATACCCGAGCATCAGCGCGTAGCGACCGAGCCGGTCGCTGCCCAGCCCTTGGATCTCCCCGTACCCGCCGCCCAGCGTATAGAAGTAGACGTTGCACGATTGGGCGAGTCCCTGCGTGAAGTCGAGCACGCCGAGCACGCCCCAGTCCGGGAGAAAGGTCGAGAGGCGCGGATCGTACGGATTGGGGATGCGCAAGCCGCCATTGCAGTTGATTCGGGTGTTGCGGTCGATCGTCCGCTCTTCCAGCGCCCCGATACCGGTGACGAGCTTGAACGTCGAGCCTGGCGCATACTGGCCCGCAACGGCCCGGTCGAAAAGGGGCAGGTTCGTATCCGAGAGAAGGGCGTTGATCTCCGAGTCCTGACCGGGTAAGGAGAAGACGTTGGCGTCGTAGCTGGGCAGCGAGACCATCGAGAGGACCTCGCCGTTGCGTGGGTCCATGACGATGGCGCTCGCGGAACCCGCGTCTTGCAGCTTGTTGCCGAGCACCTGTGTCACGGCTTCCTGCAGGTCACCGTCGACCGTGAGCACCACGTCGCGCCCGGGCTCGGCCGGCACCTGTTGCAGCTCGCGCAACAGGCGGCCACCCGCATCCACCTCGAAGAGGCTCTTCCCCGGGCGGCCGTGCAGGTCGCTCTCATAGGTGCTCTCAATGCCGGCGGCGCCGACGCGCTCATCGATGCCGTAGCCGCGCGGCTCGTACGTCTGGGTGTACTCATCGCCCGAGGGGAGCGAGGTGTAGCCGAGGATGTGCGAATAGAGGGAGCCACCGGCGTAGGTGCGGAGCGATGCTACCTGGATACTCACGCCGGGGAGCGCCCAGCTCTGCTCCTCGAGTTGAAGCGCGAGATCGCGCGGCACGTTCTCCACGACGGAGATCGGGCGGAAGGCCGCCGCACCGCCGCCACGCTTTTTTCTGATCGTAGCCTCGATGCTATCGACGGATACGCCCAGGATGTCAGCGGTTTGCTGCAGCACCTGCGCCCGGCGATCAGGCGGCAGATCCGCCTCCGTGACGGCTACTGCAAATGTAGGCGAATTCATCGCGAGCAGATTGTGGGTTCGATCGTAGATTACGCCGCGCGGTGGTGTGATCGCTGCGAGTCGTGCCCGATTGGCGTTCGCCGCGGTCGCGTACTGGTGGTTGTCCACGATCTGGAGCCGCCACAGTTGCAGGGTGAGCGCGGCAAAGGCCAGCAGAATCCCGGCCCGGATCAACCCCGCCCGGACGCGGGAGGGCGTGTATTCGGCGTCCGGTCCGGAGAGGGTATCGTCGGCGAATGCGGTCATGCGGCGGAGGTTCCCTCGCGCTGGCGATCAGTTTGGCGTCTCGCGTCGTCGCGAGCGAGCTTCGTAACGGTCTATGTCGCGACCATTCTAGCCCACGAGTCTCGAGCTTGGGTCGTCCAACCGGGAAGCAGCGGTCGCTATCGCCATGATCGTGTTGACCTCGAATTAACAATCTGACGTTCGAGGCAACATGGCGCGGAGATATTTGGGGTAGGCGGTCCGGCTTCGGGTCCGTGATCGTAGTTCGGAGGTGGACGCATGGTGAAGAAGGGCCAGCTCGAAGTGAGCAAGATGGATTCGCCGCGTCAAGGGGCGGATCGCGATCCAAACGCACCG
>JAXDLH010000314.1:0-4927 GCA_034666705.1 Chloroflexota bacterium | reverse complement strand
CAGCGCCTGATGCCCGGCGTGCAGCAGGTCGGCATTACCGGCCAGCCAGAGGTGGAGGTCTATCCCGCGCATTTGATCCTCGCCCCGGGCTACAGCGCGAAGCAGTAGGAGCACGCCCATGGGCCGAGCTCGCGAGGTTGCACGCCCGTGCGCATCTTCTTCGTGACGGTCTTCGGGGTTGACGGGGACAAGATCACGGCGCGCCGCGGGTCCTGGGACACGGCCGGATTCACGAGGCCGCTCGGGCTCGGACCAAGTTGACTGCACAGGCGCCGCCGTCGCCCCTGGTACATCGATACTTCCAGTATGCTGCGATCAACTGCGTGCGCCAGGTGTGCACGACTATGGCAAGGGAGGCGCAGCGATGGCCGAGACGGTGGAGGCGGCGGTGGACGCCGGGCAGTCCGGAAGCATGACACGGCCGCGGCTCGGCACGATCCGTGTGGACGTGACGCGGTTGGCGCAGAAGCGCCTCGAGGCAGTCTACAAGTCGGGGGACCGCGCGTTCGAGATCGAGATCGACGAGCCGGAGGAGCGCGGTGGGACCAACGAAGGTCCATCGCCGCTGGGGTTCTTCGTCGCCGGCACCGCCTCGTGCCTGCTGATGCAGTACGTGAACGTCTTGCAAGAACGGCCGCTGCCCGTCGAGAGCATGAAGATTCTCGCGCGCGCCCACAACGACCGCGAGGCGCGGATCTTTACCGACATGGTGTTCCAGGTCAGCCTGACCGGACCGATCTCGGCAGCCGAGGCGGAGGCGCTAGCGCGCGATGCGAGCCAGCGCTGCTTCGTCGAGAACACGCTGGACAAGGTCATCCCGCTGACGACCGAGGTAGAGCTGAACGGCACGAGGATCGCGACGCTTTCGCGGAAGCCGTAGCCATGCTCGCCGATAGCCGGCTCGTCGCCTTCGTCGCCACGACCGACCTGGCCCGCGACTTCTATAGCGATGTGCTGGAGCGATGTGCTGGGTCTCAAGCCGACGGCCTCCTGGTGCGCCCGCTCGTCGGCCGCTCGGACTTGCTCAGCCTCGCGACGCAACTCGTCAGGCAGCTCGTTCAGGACGTGCAAGTCTGCGGCCTCGTCCGCCCGGCGAATAGTCCCCATCTCGTCAGCGTGCTCAGCCGCCGCCGACCGCGGGGATGAAGCTGACCTCGCTGTGCGGCTCGAGCGGCTCGCGCATCCCGAGGCGCGTCACCACGCCGTCTACCGCCACCTGGAGCGCGGGACGGAGCCGGTCGCTCTCGCACAGGCGCGCCTTCATGCCGGGGTAGCTCGCATCGAGGCCGTCGATCAGCTCGCGCATCGTCGCGCCCGCCGCCTCGACCGTGGCCGCGCCGCCGGTGAGGTCGCGTAGCTGCGAGGGAATCCACACCGTCGCCATCATCATCCGCCGGCCGGCTCAAAAGCGTGGCCGAACGCCTCTTGACTATCGACCCGGAGTCACTATACTCGCGAGTAGCTGCTCGACCATGCACCCAGCAGGAGCCGCGCGACCATTGGTCGGCCACGGACCTGCTGCGCCACCAATCGGGCACGGTGGGCCTCCCGCACGAGGCTCACACTACACTGGAGGAACGACCCCCCATGGCACTGATCAACAAGGAAGAAGAAGAGCTGATCCGCGTTGGCCCCGGCACGCCGTCCGGCGAGGTGTTCCGCCGCTACTGGCTGCCGGTCGAGTGCTCGGCCAATCTCGGCCGCGGCATCGCCAATAACCCGGTGCGCGTTACCATGCTGGGCGAGCATCTTGTGCTTTTCCGCGACTCCTCCGGCAAGCCCGGCCTCGTCGGCGAGCACTGCAGCCACCGCGGCACCTCCCTCTACTATGGCCGGGTGGAAGATGACGGCCTGCGGTGCCTGTACCATGGCTGGAAGTACGATCGGGAGGGCCGCTGCCTGGAGACGCCCGCCGAGCCGCCCGACAGCAGCTTCAAGCTCACCGTGCGGCACCCTGCCTACCCGTGCGTCGAGGCCGGCGGCCTGATCTTCACCTATATGGGCCCGGCGGATAAGCAGCCGAACTTCCCCAAGTACCACCAGTTGTTCCGTGAGGACGGCGTGCGCGTCACCGGCAACGGCGGCTACACCGAGCAGTGCAACGTGTTCCAGGCGCTGCACGACAACAACCTCGACCCGTGGCATGGCGAGATCGCCCACGGCTGGTACCGCGGCAAGGAGCCGATCTCCACGATGCACCACGGGCGCGACGGCGAGCCAGCCACGCCGACGCGGTTCGAGCGCACCCCCTGGGGCACGCGCATGGTGATGGTCAAGAGCTCCAACAAGCCCGGTAAATACTGGTACCACGAGACCCATACGGTGTGGCCGACGCAGCGCTGTAACTTCACCGACGCCCGCTCGATGAAGTGGGCGGTGCCGGTCGACGACTACCACACGCGCTGGTTCACCGTGGACTTCTTCCCCTTCGACGAGAACGGCAACGTGCCCGCAGAGGCGGAGCGCTCTCAGACGCAGCGCTTCAACATCGGGCACGTCGAGGACCTGCCGAAGGACTGGGCACAGCAGGTGGGCGCATGGTGGAACCTCGGCCACCCCTGGCGGCAGGGCAACCTGTGGGAGGACGAAGTCGCGCAGCAGACCCAGGGTCCGGAGGAGCGGCACTTCCTCCCAGACTGGGAGAAGTGGCGCCTCGCAACCAGCGACCGCGGCCTGCTGCTGAACCGCGAGGTGTGGCGCGAGCAGATCGAGCGCGTCAAGCAGGGCCTCGACCCAATCGGCGTCACCCGCGGCGCGGAGCACGACGAAATGATCCGCGTCACCTCGGACGACCAGCACGGCGTGACGTGGGATGAGGGGATGCGCCTCTTCAACCTCACCATCGAGGAGCGCATCGCCATGGTGAGCGGCAAATCGCTGGCCGGCAGCGCCTGATTCTTCTCCCTCCTCCTCGGATGGAGGAGGGTTGGGGAGGGGGTGAGACCTGGGCGCGAGAGGAGCATATATGGCACGCATCACGTTGTCGCGAACCCCGGGCATGCTTGTTGCGGCATTCGTCGCGCTCACGTTGCTCGCGAGCGCGTGCGCCCCACAAGCGCCGGCCAGCGCGCCCGGCACGGCACCGTCCGGCCAGGCAGCGCCCGCCGCGGCCTCGACCACGCCGAAGACCCTGACGATCGCCGTACGCGACGAGCCGTCGGACCTCGGCTCGTTCACGGCCACGAGCGGCATCCGGGGCAGTACCAACGCGACGATGATCGTCCAGAATGCGCTCACTGCGGCCGACGAGCACGATGCGATCGTGCCGCAGATCGCCACTGAGCTGCCCTCGGTCGAGAAGGGCTCCTGGAGGGTCAACGCCGACGGCTCGATGGACGTCACCTGGAAGATTCGCCCGAACGTGAAGTGGCAGGATGGCGCGCCCTTCACCAGTGACGACCTGCTCTTCTCCTTCCAGGTCTACAAGGACCCCGCCATTACCAACAAGCGGGGCGTTGGTGTCGGGCTCATGGAGTCGGCGACCGCGCCTGACCCCACCACGTTGCAGATCCACTGGGCGTCGACATACGTGAATGCCAACCGGGGCGACGAGGTGTGGCCAATGCCGCGTCACCTGCTCGACGATGCCTACCGCAGCGACAAGGATGCGTTCGTCAACAGCCGCTACTTCACGACCGAGTTCATCGGGCTCGGTCCCTACCGCATGACCCGCTGGAACACCGGCTCGTCCATCGAGTTCCAGCGCTTCGACGACTACTTCGGCGGCCGCCCGCCGCTCGACCGGGTGATCTTGAAGTTCGTGCCGGACTCGAACACGATGCTCGCCAACATCCTCTCGGGCGACGTGGATCTCGTGCTGCCGCCCAACGTGGACATCGATAGCCTGGTCGACATCCAGCAGCGCTGGCAGGGCACCGGCAACGTGGCCCGCGCCGACTCGACCGGCCGCTTCCGCTTGATGGACCCGCAGCACCGGGTGGAGTACGCGCGCCCCACCCTGTTCGGCACGACCAACAGCGCGGTGCGGCAGGCGCTCTATACGGCGATCGACCGCAAGACGATGGCCGACGTGCTGACCCACGGCATCGCGCCGTTCGCCGACAGCTGGATCCCGCCGGACTACGCGATTCGCAAGGACGTCGAGTCCGCGATCCCCTCGTTTTCCTACGATCCCGCCCGCGCGCGCCAGTTGCTCCAGTCCGTGGGCTGGACGCCCGGGCCCGACGGCGTGATGGTCCACCCGCAGACCGGCGAGCCGTTCGACATCGTGGTCCGCCTGGCCACCTCCGAGGGGGCGAGCGCCGGCAAGGAGAAGGAAGCGAACATCATCCGCGACAACTGGCAGCAGATTGGCGTGCGCGTCTCGATCGAGCCGATCCCGCCCGCCCGTGCCGGCGACCGCCAATACGAGTCCACCGTCCCCGGCCTCTCCCTGACCGGCAATCTCACGCCGGAGCGCTGGTTCACGGAGCGGACCTACTCGAAGATCATCGCGTCGGACGCCAACCGTTGGGCGGGCGGCAATAAGGCCGGCTACAACAATCCGAAGGTCGACACGATCCTCGAGTCGCTGCAGAGCACCATCGACCCAACGCAGCGGATCGGCCTGCACCGCCAGCTCCTGCAAGAGCAGATGGGCGACGTGGCGGTGCTGCCGCTCTACTGGGAGTACGCGCCGATCTTCATGCTGAAGGGCGTGAGCGACTCAGTCGTCGGCGTGCGCATGGGCTACCGCTTCGCCGAGTGGACCAAGGCGTAGATCGCCGGAGCCCCATCCCACGATACACGGCACGCGAGTCCCCGTCGGGTCCTAGAACGTTGGGCTGTCCTCGGGGATCTTGAAGCTCTTGATGAACAATGACGTCGTGCAGTAGTTGCCAATGAGCGCGACCGTCTCGATGAGCTGCGTCAGACCGAGCTCGGCGAGCGCGCGCTGATAGAGCTCATCCGGCAGCTCGCCGGTGGT
>JAXDLH010000313.1:0-9980 GCA_034666705.1 Chloroflexota bacterium | reverse complement strand
ACGCCAAGGTTGGTCGCCGCAATTTGCACTCCGACTCGGTCCACTGGCTTAGCCCGCCCTCAGCCGCTCCGCGACCGGTTTCGTCCATAGCTCTGGCGTGTCCAAGAGCGTGGGGTTGAACTCATAACCATTGTCGAAGCCGGGGACCGTTAGCGCGGGCTGAGTGCTTGCGAAGCAAACCGCGATGACACGCCCGAGGCCGTAGGGATCGGCGAGCGCGTCGAGCGCTCGCAGGTGGGCGACCTGGGCGGCGCGCTGCGCGAATCTCGCGGGGACGGCGGCCCGCAGCGCGGATAGCCCGAGACGCTCCAGGAGCGTCGCCTGGCGCGAGGCACCCACGAGAGTCAACCCGGCCGCCTCCGCCCCGCGCGTTACTGCACTGAAATCGACGTGAGCCGTGAGGTCCTGTGCCCCCGCCCGCACAAGCACGTCACCGCTCGTCGTGTGCTGTGAGTACGCCCGCATCGTGCCGGAGGGGAACCTCGCGCCATAGAGCTCACTCGCCGGCTCTCCATAGTCGAGCAGCACGAAGTATCCCGGCGCCACGACAGCAGAGACCGCCCCGATCCAGGCAGCGCTCTGCACGCACACCTCCCCGAGCTCGCCTTCATGCAACTCCGCGCCACCGGCTTCCAACTGTGCGGCGAGCCGGGGGGTCGAAGGCTCGCCCTCGATCAGCGCGAGCGTGCTCTCGCCTGCCGCTCGCGCCACGTAGAGCTCGCGCAAATGGCCAGCACGCCAGATAACGCGATGCGTAGGCAATGCGTCAAGCAGCTCGTTCGCGAAGATGCATCCGGGCCCGAGACGGCTCCAGGAGGCTGGG
This sequence comes from Chloroflexota bacterium, assembly GCA_034666705.1. Lineage (GTDB taxonomy): Bacteria > Chloroflexota > UBA6077 > UBA6077 > SHYK01 > JAXDLH01. Next base: position 9,157 of record JAXDLH010000313.1, on the reverse strand, counting down.
TCCGGGTCGAGCCATATGATGCGGCCATCCCAGGCAGGGAGCAACCGGCGCTGCTGCACCCTACGGAGCTCGACACTGCGCTCAATGAGCGCGAGGCGCAACGCACGGGCGAAACCCGGAGCGGCAGTCTCCGCTGCCGAGCGCACGAGGGCGGCGAAACTTCCCGTACCGGGGCCAGCCTCGACGAGCCAGAACGGATCGGGCTCGCCGAGGATCCGCCACACCTCGGCGAAGAGGCCGGCGAGCAACACCGAGAACCCCGGGTGGATCTCCGGACTCGTGACATAGTCACGGGAGAATCCAGGTCCGGTCGTTGGCTGCGCGTAGTACCCGACCTCCGGGTCATACTGCGCGATCTCCATGAAGCGAGCAAACGTCAGCGGCCCCGACCGTCCGATCTCTTCGAGGACTCGGGCCAGCGCGGGCGCCGCCTGGTGCAATGCCGGGACTCGCCGCCGCGACGGGACATGCCAGGGGCTGGTCATGATACAACCCTACGCACGTCGTCGGTCGCCCGCCGACGTGGGCCCGCTTCGGTAACCCCACGGGCGGAGGTAAGCATGGCGGATTTTCGCAAGGTCGTCGAGCTCCGCGGCCATATCATCGACTCGAACATCCTGAGCTCCGTCATGGATGAGATTATGGATCGGGGCGGCGCGCTCGAGATTCAGCAGTTGATCCCCGGTCGTCGCAAGGACGATCCGAGCTATGCCCGCGTGGAGATCATTGCGCCATCACAGGAGGAGCTCGATGGGCTCCTCGAGCAGGTCGAGCGACTCGGCGCCACACCGGCGGACTCCCCGCCAGTCCGGATCGAGCCGGCTCCTGCGGACGGTGTATTCCCGGACGACTTCTATTCGACCACGAACTTGCAGACCCTCGTGAACCTCGACGGCGTCTGGGTGCCCGTCGCGTTCCCCGAGATGGACTGTGGCATCACAGTCGACAGCCAGCACGCTACAGCGCACTGCGTCACCATCAACGAAGTTCGCGCAGGCGATCCGATCGTCGTCGGTCACGAGGGCATTCGCGTCCTCCCGCTCGAGCGTCCACGCAACCAGCCGCCGGTCTTTGCGTTCATGGGCTCGAACGTGTCATCGGAGAAGCCGGCCCCCAGACTCATCGCCGAGATCGCCGCCCGCATGCGTGATGTGCGCGAGAGCGGAGGCAAGATCCTGATCGTGGGCGGGCCGGTGCTGATCCACACCGGCACCCAATCACAGATCGTCTGGCTCATCGAGCACGGCTACGTGCAGGCGCTCTTCGGCGGCAATGGTCTGGCGACGCACGACATCGAGTCGGCCCTCTATGGCACATCGCTCGGCGTCTCGCTGAGCGATGGTATCCCGCAGGAAGGCGGCTACGAGCACCACCTGCGGGCAATCAATACGGTACGGCGCGCGGGCAGCATCCGCGCCGCGGTCGAGCACGGCATTCTGCGGTCAGGGATCATGCACGCATGCGTGACCCACCACGTCGACGTGGTGCTGGCCGGCTCGATTCGCGACGATGGCCCGCTGCCCGACGTGATCACAGACACCCAGGTCGCGCAGACCGAGATGCGACGCGTGGTGCGCAGCGGGGTAAAGCTCACGGTGATCCTCGCCTCGATGCTGCACGGGATCGCGACGGGGAACCTGCTCCCCGCGGAAGTCACCACCGTATGCGTGGACATCGAGCCCGCGGTCGTCACCAAGCTCTCCGACCGCGGGACCTTTCAGAACATCAGCGTCGTTGCCGATGCGGGGAGCTTTCTGCGCGAGCTCGTGCGCGACCTGGCGGCCGTCGAAGAATCTGCGCCGCGCCCCTGAACATGCCGAAGGACAACGGACCAAGCGATTCGGCCCTCGCCGCCTCTCAAAGCCCTTTCGCGCGGCTAAACGAGCTCCCCGGCCCGAACGCGGTCAAAGCATGTGCTGCAGTAGACCGGGCGGTCCCCACGCGGCAAGAATGGCACGCGCGTCTCGACGCCGCAATTGGCGCAGACCACGGGGTGCATCTCGCGTTGGCCACCCAGATCGCCCGCCGCCATCCGCGCCCGTCGTGCCGAGCGACAATCCGGGCAGCGCGCCGGCTCATTCACGAGCCCCTTGGACGCGTAGAATTCCTGCTCTCCCGACGTGAAGACGAATTCCTGTCCGCACTCGCGGCATGTGAGCATCTTGTCCGTGTAGATCACCCTGGCCCACCCCCTGTGAGTTGAAGTGCGGCCACGGTGACACGCCCATGCACCTGACTGTTCGCACACGGACCTAAACGAGCGGAACTGCTCGCTCCGCGGTAGGTCAGTGCCTCCCCTGGCCGGGCGCGAGTATAGCGAAAGGTTCATGGAATTGCAAAGATTTCGTGAAGTTCCGTTACTTTTCTCGTGCCTGGTCGTCAGCGGTGGCGCCGCTGTGCCAGGCCTGGACGGCGCGGATAGCCCGGAGCCGTCGGGGCGCGCTTACGCACCACCACGACCGCCCGCTCCGGAAGGACCTCCGGCAGACTGACGTCTGCGACCTTCTCGACGACGCAGCCTAACGTTTCAAGCATCGATCCCACGGCGGCGACCTCGCTTCCGCTATCGCCGAGCTTCTTCATGATGAATGCTCGGCCGCCGAGTCGAAGCAACGGGGCCGCCAGCTCGATGTCGGCGGCGAGCGATCCCACCGCCCGCACGGCCGCGAGATCGAAGTGTTCGCGGTACGCCGGGTCGCGGCCCGCCTCCTCGGCGCGCACATGCACGGCCCGGGCGTTCTCGAGCTCGAGCGCCTCGATCGCGCGGGCCGCAAATGCGACCTTTTTCCCAGTCGCCTCGACAAGCGTCACGTCGAGGTGGGGCAGGACAATAGCGAGTGGCAACCCGGGAAAGCCTGCCCCACTGCCGATGTCTACAAGCGATTGCGCTCGCGTCAGACCAGGTTCGGAGATGCAGGCCACGAGTGTGAGCGAGTCCAGCAGGTGGCGAGCCTCCACGCCATCCCAATCGGTGATCGCGGTCAGATTCGCCCGCTTGCTGCCGTCGATCAGCATCTGGGCCAGGTGCGCGAGCTGCATCAATTGCGTATCAGTGAGGGTGAGGCCGAGCGCTTCGGCGCTTCGCTGGAGAATTGGGAGGCGTGAGAATTGTTTAGCCATATGAGCAAGTCTATAATGCTTAATTAGTTGGAATCTTCCTCGTTACTGGCGGAGGGCGGGCCCTGTGCGATTGGACAGCCAACAGTTGACCGAGCAGCGACTCGGTAATGCCATTGGAAGTTACCTCTCCTCTGTCCCGTTAGAGGAGCGCGAAGCGACGGCGCGGGAGCTCGGGCGTTTCGCGCGGTGGCTCGGCAATGACACGCCATTGAACCAGATCACTCCGGCAGACGTGTCACGATTCCAGGAGCAGCTCCCTGAATCAGCGGCGGATATCAATTCGCGGCTGCTGCCGATCAAGAGCTTTCTGACGAGCTTGAAAACCCAGCGGCTCACCACGGTGAATCTCGGCGCGTACATCCGGCTGCGCCGGCCACCGGCAAAGCGCGGTCGTGGGGATGCGATTCAGCAGGAGCCGGAGCACGTCCTCGTAACTGAAGAGGGCTTTGCCAACCTCACGGCCGAGCTCGATCATCTCGAGAAAGCGATTCGGCCGGCGGCTACGGAAGACCTGCGGCGCGCTGCCGCTGACAAGGACTTCCGCGAGAATGCACCGTACGACGCGGCAAAACAGAAGCTGTCAGAGATCCAGACGCGCATCAACGACATCCGCCGGACGCTCTCGGCGGCGAGCATCTACACGTCGGACTCGACCGACACGGTCGACCTTGGCATGGTCGTAACGTTGCACAGCCTGCTCGACAATGAGGAGGTCGTGTACACGATCGTCGGGCCCGGCGAAGTCAGTCCGCGCGAGGGCAAGATCTCCGTACAGTCACCGGTGGGCAAGGCTCTCTTCGACCGGCGCGCTGGCGAGGTCGTCGAAGTCCAGACGCCCGCGGGCTCGCATACCTACCGCATCGAGCACATCGAGCGTCGCGCCTAAGCGCGCGGCATCGGGTGCCTCGCGCGTCCTTGAAAGGGCTCGTCTACACCCGCGAACGCGGCGCCAGGAGCGCTGCGGCGCAGGCCCACATATGAGTGTGCGTCTCTATCTCGCACTCGCCGCCGGCCATCTCACCGGCGCGCTGAGTCGCCGTCTCGGGAGCGGGGGCACCGTGCTGCCCGGGCACGTCGTGAGCCGGCTGGACCCCGGGGCATTACGACATATCGTCGCCCAAATCCGCCTGGGCGCCGCGATCATCTCCGGCACGAACGGGAAGACCACCACGGCGCGCATGGTATCGCAGGCTGCGACGAGTGCCGGTTTGCGCCCAATCGCCAACCGCTCCGGTTCGAACCTCACCTCCGGTATCGTCGCGGCGGCAGTCGCACACACCAGTCTCGTGGGACGCCCACTCGGCGACGTCGCGATCCTCGAAGTTGACGAGGCGCACGTGCCAGCGGTTGTGGACGCCGCGAATCCACGTTTGCTCGCCCTGACCAACGTTTTCCGGGACCAGCTCGACCGCTACGGTGAAGTGGACCTGATCGCCGCTACGTGGCGCATCGCGATCGAACGGTTGGATCCTTCGGCAGTCCTCGTGCTCAACGCCGACGATCCGATTGTCGCCCACCTGCGGGAGGCCGCTCCGGGGCGCGTGGTAACCTACGGCGTCAACGACGAGGCGGTCGGGAGCCCGACGTTGCCTCATGAAGCCGACAAGCGCCTCTGTCCCGCCTGCGGAGCTCGCCTGCGATACACATGGTCGTACTATGGGCACATTGGCCACTATGCGTGTGCGGCGTGTGGCTGGCAGCGCCCGGCACCGGACGTTGCGGTAACCCAACTGGCCTTTCGCGCCGGGGGAACGACCGAGCTCACCGTCGAGCAAGGCGGCACGAGCCGGCGAATTCGCGTGCCACTCCCGGGGCTTTACAACGCCTACAATGCACTCGCCGCCTTTGCCATCACCACCACACTCGGCATCGCGGAGAGTGCAGCAATCGCCGCGATCGAGAGCTTTTCCGCGGTCTTCGGTCGCCAGGAGCGCGTGGCGGTCGGTTCCGGCGAGCTGACATTGGCACTCGTCAAGAACCCGGTCGGATTTAACCAGGTGCTGCAAGCGCTCGCCATGGGTGAGCCGCCGGACCTCATCGTCATCGCGATCAACGACCTGTTCGCCGATGGTACCGACGTGAGCTGGCTCTGGGACGTGGACTTCGAGGTGCTGGCTGAGAGCGAACCGCGCATACTCTGCACCGGACTCCGCGCCCACGATATGGCGCTGCGGCTGAAGTACGCGGGCGTGGCGGAGGAGCGCGTCGTCGTCGAGCCGCCGCTCGGTGCCGCCGTCGAGGCGGCTCTCACGACGGCGCGAGCAGGCGGGCACGTCGCGGCGTTCCCCACGTACACGGCGATGTTGCAGATGCGCGGCGAGCTGCAGCGGCGGGGCTGCGTCGCGCCATTCTGGGAGGATTGATGCGCTTGCGCCTCGTCCACCTCTATGGCGACCTCATGAACCTGTACGGCGACCGAGGCAACATCATTGCCCTGCAGCGCCGTTGTGCGTGGCGCGGTATCGAGCTTCAGGTCGTGGATGTGACGGCCGGCGACCGGATCGATCCGGCGACGAGCGATCTGTTCTTCTTCGGCGGTGGTCAGGATCGGGAGCAGAGCACCGTGAGCGAAGACCTGGCGCTGGGCAACGGTGAGGCGATCGAAGAGGCCGTGCACGAGGGTGCCGCCCTGCTCTCGGTCTGTGGCGGCTATCAACTGCTCGGTCGCTACTTCCGAACCGCCGAGGGCACGGAGATTCCGGGCACCGCGCTATTCGATGCATACACCGTGGCTGGCCCGGACCGAAACGTCGGGAACGTCGTCGCCGAGTCGGAGCTGGATGGCGGGCGGTACACGCTCATTGGATTCGAGAACCACAGCGGCCGCACGTACCTGGGCTCCGGCGTCGAGCCGCTAGCGCGGGTGCAAGTCGGCCGCGGAAACAACGGCGAGGATCGCCTGGAAGGCTGCCGCAGCGGCACGGCGATTGGCACCTACCTGCACGGCCCGATTCTGCCGAAAAACCCATGGTTGACCGATTGGCTCATCGCCACCGCGCTGCATCGTCGTGCCGGCGAGGATGTGCCGCTCCCGCCCCTTGACGACGGACGTGAGACAGCAGCGCATGATGCAATGGTCGAGCGCATCTTGCGCCGGGGCAACGTCCGCACGAGCATCCGGTGAGGCCCACGTGGTGAGTGAGGCTCAGACCGCTTCAGCAGCCGTATCGACCACTGGTCGCCTGCGCTCGGTCATGGGCGCCGCCCTCGTCGTGATGAGCGGCATCGTCGCGAGCAAAGGACTCGGGCTGGTGCGCAACATCGTGATCAGTCACCAGTATGGCGCGACACGCGAGTACGAGTCATTCCTCGCCGCGATCAGTATTCCGGACACGGTGTTCCAGGTGCTCGCCGGCGGTGCGGTGAGCGCGGCATTCATCCCGGTGTTCACTGCGTATCTTGCCGAGGGACAGGACGCGCGCGCGTGGCGGCTGACCAGCGCGCTCATGAACCTCGCGATCCTGGTGATTGGCATCGTCGCCGTCATCCTCGCCGTACTCGCACCACTGGTGGCGGCGGTCCTCGTGCCTGGTTGGGATGCCACGGACCAGGCACGTGTTACGACGCTTACGCGCATGATGCTCATCTCACCGGTGATCTTCACGGTCAGCACGCTCGCCACCAGCGCCCTCAACGGAACCCGCCGCTTCGCCCTCTCCGCGGCGGCTCCGCTCATGTACAACCTCGCGCTCATCATCGGCGCTGTTTTCCTGCGCGGCTATGGCATCGAGGGCCTCGCGTTCAGCGCCGTCGTCGGCGCACTCCTGCACTTCGCGATCCAGATACCGGGGCTGGCTATGATCGGCTTCCGGTATCGTCCGACACTTGGGCTCGATCTCGCAGGAACGCGCGAGGTCGCACAGCTCATGATTCCCCGGGTTCTTGGGTTAGGGGTCAGCCAGCTCAACCTCCTGGTTAATGTGGCGCTCGCCTCCTTTCTCCTGCCCGGCAGCATTGCCTATCTCAACTACGCCTGGCTCATCTTGATGGTGCCGCTCGGCGTGTTTGCGATGGGTTTGGCCACGGCGATCTTCCCCACGTTTGCGGAACAACATGCGGCGCATCGGACGGAGGAGGAGCAGCAGACGTTCCTCTTTGGGATCCGCCTCATCCTCTATACGACGATCCCAGCCGCCGTCGGCCTCATCGTGCTGCGCCACCCGCTCGTCAGTCTCCTGCTCGAGCGCGGCGCCTTTGACGAGCAGGCTACGGCAATGACCGCCTTCGCGCTTCTCTTCTACGCGATCGGGCTGCCAGGCCACGCGGTCATCGAGATCGTTGACCGGGTCTTCTACGCCGAGCGCGACACGCGCACCCCGGTCGTCGTGGCGGCCGGCGCGGTGGGCCTGAACATCGCCTTGTGCCTGTTGCTGATGCGCGCACCGCTCTCGTTTGGTGGCCTCGCGCTCGCGAACTCGCTCGCCGCCCTCACCGAGGCGTCGGTGCTGACCGTGCTTCTCCAACGCCGGATGGGCTGGTTCCACGTCCGCGTCTTCTTCGGCTTCACCTGGCGCATCGTCTTCGCGGCGCTGTGCATGGGGATCGTAGGGTTGGCAGTCGAGGAAGCCGTGCTGACCCAGGTCCAGCCGACCGGGATCCTGCAGCAGACCGCGTTGCTCCTCGGTATCGTCGCCGTCGGGACCGCGACCTTCCTCGCCATATCGCTCGCGATCGGTATTGACGACCTGCAGCGCCTGCTCCAGCTTCTCCGGCGGCGCGGCCGGCAAGCGGGACCGGCGCCGCTTGTTACGGACCAGTAACGTCCGTGGGGCGCGCCGCCCCGGATGTGCGGAGAGAGGTCCGTTATACTGCCGAGGCCCTCGGGGGCTCGCGATCACCCCGCACACCAACCAGAAGGAGGGATAATTGCGGAAACGTATCCTCGCTCGATCGACCCTTGTCCTTGCGATTGTCCTCGCGGTTTCCTTGCTCGCCGGCGTCGTGTCGGCAGCACCGTCCAGTCAGGCTGGCCCGACGCTGCGGATCCAGGCGGGCGCTGGTGAGCAGACGGTCAGCATCAACCAGTACCTCGTTCCGGGCGCGGGAAGCAGTGTCATCATCCCCGTCGGCGGAACGGTGCAGTGGACGATTGGCTCCGACGAGCAACACACCATCACGTTCCTGGGCGACCGACCACGCCCGGAGCCGTTCCTGCCGCCCGATGCAACGTCGCAGGGTCGGCCGATCGTGAACGGGTTGGTCTTCGATCCCCCGCAGTCGAATGCTCCGTGGGACGGGACAACCTACGTCAACTCGTCGCCGATCGGGCGCGGCCAGGACTTCTCGGTCACCTTCGCCGCCGCCGGCAACTATCCATATGTGTGCCTGTTCCACCCGGAGATGACGGGCCTGGTGACGGTTGTCCCCGCGGGCGCGCCGGTGATCACCTCGCAGGCAGACGTCGACAACTACCGGACGAGCCACATCGCTCAGCACCAGCCCGGGATTGCGCAACTACAAGCGGTGCGCAGCATTCCGGTGCAGGAGGCTGGCCCGAACAGCACCACGCTCCATTTCGTGCGAGCCGGCACACGAGACCGCTCGCAGGGCGGCCACGTCGAGTTCCTCGCCTTTCTCCCGGATAACGTGACGGTCAGTCAGGGCGACATGGTGATCTGGTACAACGACGATCCTGTTGCCCCGCACACGGTCACGTTCATCCCGCCTGGCCAGGACCCGCCGGACTTCATCGCCGTCCAACTCCCGGACGGTTCTATCGTCTCGCCCTCCCAGCTTGGGCCTCCGCCGGGCGGCCCACCGCCGGCCGGCGTCCCCGTGCCGCGGGCGGTCGGGGGCAACGGGGTGTTCCCGACGTTGCCAACCACGACGTACAGCGATCCATCGCTCCTCTATAACTCGGGTATCTTCAGCGACGACGTGCCGCCCGCGGGCAGCGCTTTCGCCCTGACGTTCGATGCGCCTGGCACCTGGCAGTACATCTGCCTCATCCATGCTGAAGATGGCATGGTCGGCACGGTGACCGTGTTGCCACGCTGACCTGACTTCAGAGCTTCGGAGAAGCGGGGGGGGGGGGGGG
>JAXDLH010000312.1:0-7526 GCA_034666705.1 Chloroflexota bacterium | reverse complement strand
GACGCCTCGGAAAAGGTCAGCCACGCAATTCCCCCAAGTCGCGTCGAGCAAGTCGCTTGCAACCGGGGTGTCGCTCGCGGAGGCATACCCAACGGAATCCAGGAGCGACGCGATGGGCCCGATGACGGCAATCCGGGCCGACCCGTCTTTCCGAGGCGAGGCGGATGCCTCAAGGAGTAATGGTTCGGCAAGATCTGCGATCCAGTCGACCTGTCTCCTAACCGGCACGTGTTGGCGTACGCACTGCACAAACATCTCGACGTTCTCATGCGGGAGGAAATCTGTTGCGCGCGGTCCGCCCGGCCTAGATTGCAAGTGGGGGGCGGGACCGGAAGAGCCGAACCAAGCCAGGCTCGGGAACGTCCATCCCAATCGCTCAGGCAGCGCAGGGCCGCGCTCCAGATAGGCCAGCGCAGGCAACAGCCAGAGTGCGACGCAATACTGCCATTCTGTGCGCTCCATGTGCACGACTGAGTCCACCCAAGCTGGTATCACCTCGTAGTCCAGGTACTTAATGCAAAAAAACATCGATGCTGAGAGTTCATCGAGGCCGGCGATCCGACGAAGGCCTTGCCCCAAGTACCGACGCTGGTTCATCCGGCGCGCTATAAAGTTCGGAGCCGTGCCACCCCGGGGATCCCAGTGGCGTCCGGTTCCCCACATCGCTGGTGACATAAGGCAGCGCCCAAGACTGTCGATCGCATCGCTCCTGAACCCCGGATACTCTTCGGGCAGCTCACGCCAGTACACCGCCATGAACGCAGCGATCAAGCGAGGAAGTAAAGATGGGTCGGCCTCTGGCGATTGCAGCCGCTCGACCACACGCGGCAGTAAATAGAGAAGCCAGTCGTGCCACTCCTGCCTGGGACCGAACGCCATACATCCAACGATTCCGTCCAGCGCTCGAATGAGCAATTCCTCAGACGCCTGGAAAACGGAGACCTCGAGAAGCTCGGTGAAGAGTCTGCGTTCCCCCGTGAACCAGGCCTCGCCCATTGGGTAATCTGGCTTTGGGAACCGAGACTTCAGACGCTCTAGGGCGTCCGTCGGAGGCCCGTCCCCAGGCGACCATGTAAAAAGGCTCATACGGCTACCCGGTAGCGTTCTGGCAACCTATGTATGCATAGATTGCGGCTTGTTGCGCCACTACGGAAATGCCGGCAGTGGTGGTAGGGGGAGCGGGAAGATCGGTGGCGGACCACCCCAGTAGCGGATCGCGTTGTTAAGATCCCCCGGGAGATTACCCCAATCGTACCCGAAGTCCTGCTCGGTCCATCCCCCTGTACCTTCTGGTGGGGCGGGAGGTGGGGGTGGCGAGGGCGCCCGCCAGCGAAGGGCATCCGATCGGATTATAACGTCGTTAACCGCTCCCTCCTTGCCGTTCCAGGGAACATTCGGATCATTGCACTTGTCGAAGAAATCATCAATCATGTCCTTTAGCTCTTTTTGCTCTTTTTGGAACATGAATACATGTCCCTGATACGTGTCCTTTTGTCCATACCACTCCGCGTAGGGGCGATATATCCGGAGTTCATTCCAATCGCTATTAAGTTGATTGAACCTACGTTGCACCTCACCGGCCTTGGCCTGGATCTCTGCTCTCTTTTTAGGGCAATTTTCGTTAGACCAGTCTGTGGCAGTTGAAGCCGCCTGGAGGCCAGTCGGGTCCGCGGCGCTTAGTGGATTGTTCCCGGCGTACACGTAAAGGTTCATTGTCCGGGGTAACCCGAGTGTGCAGCTCGAAAGTCCCTTGGGATCCTCTTGCAGAAACCGGCCAATGCTCGGGTCGTACATCCGCGCCCGCAGGTAGATGAAGCCGGTCTCCAGATCCCGCGGTTCTGCCGTGTGTTGGAGCGGCTGGGCGGCCGCGTTGTTGGGCGCGCTGGCTGAGAGCGTGATCAGCGGGTTGCCATACTCGTCGTTGTAGTAGGTCTCGATCACGTTCCCGAGGCTGTCGATGATCACCCGTACCGAGCCCTGAGCATCGGTGTGCAGTACATAGGGACTGCCCGAGGCCTTGTCCACCTCGTAGATCACCCCGCTCGGCCCGTAGACGTACTTGCGCTGCCCGTCGTCCAGCAGCATTGGGAGCGAGCCGGTGGTGTCGTAGAGCTGGCTGGTGGTGACCCCGCCCACAGTGCGGCTCACCCGCTTGCCATCCCCGTCGAAGATGTAACTGCTGGTCACGCCACCGGTCGTCGTGCCGGTGAGGCGGTTGGCCTGGTCGTAGGCATACGTCGTCGCGCTGCCCCCGCTGGGAGTGCGGCTGCGCACGTTGCCGTCGGCGTCGAACGCATAGCTGAGTGAGCCGGCCGTCTGGATACGGTCGGCCTTGTCATAGGTATAGCTCGTGGTGACTGGGGTGGCGGCCCCGGGCAGGGTGTTCTGCTGGTTGGTGCGGTTGCCCACGAGGTCGAAGCCGTACGTCGTAACCCGGGCGTTGCCGCCGTTGAAGATGGCGCAGGGGTTGGGGCCGCAGTAGAGCGAGAAGGTCTGGCTCTTCACCGTCGCGCTGGTAAGCCGGTTCAGGTGATCGTAGCCGTAGGTGGCCGTAGCCCCGATCGCCACCGCTATGGTGATGCCCCAGGTAGTCGAGGTCGCCCCGAGGCTGTCAGTAGCTGTCAGCGCCACGGTGTAGTAGCCGGGCGGCACGGCGACCCCGCTGTTGTCCTTACCGTCCCACGCCAGGCTCTGGTTGCCCTGCGCCTGGCCGGACGCATTGAGCGTTCGTACTGGGGTGCCGCTCGGCTGGTAGGCAAAGGGCCACATGCCATTTCCCATCCAGCCCGGATAGACCCGCGCCGTGACCGTGAGGCTGCCGCTGAACGTGTCGCTCAGGCCGTAGCTCAAGGTGGTGAACTGATTTAGCAGTGGGATGATGCTCTGCGGGCTTGGCGTGAGCCCGCTGATCTGCGGCCCGCGGGCCAACCGCCAGTAATTGACTGCCGTCGTGCTAGTGCCGGAGTATGTCGTCGTCCACACGAAGTCGAGGTTGCCATCGCCGGGGCCGTCTCGACGCAGCGACGGATACGAATCCTGGTACGGTACCCAGTCGAGCACGGTCTCATTGGCGTCCCAGGTCCCGGTGTGGTTACCCTGATAGGCCAGGTAGCCGCTGCTATCCTGGAACGCCACGTACACGTCACCCCGGTCGACCGACACGCTGGGTTGTGTCCCCATCGGGGCGTTGGCGAGGGTGTTGAGGACCTGGTTGTTACTGTCGGCATCGTTGCTCGCGAGCTTGCGGATGACCGCGATCTGCGGGGCGCAGCCGTAGGGCGGGCACCAGGTGGCGGGCGCGGCGGCTACGACGATTGCATGATGCGCCACGTCCTGTGCCGTGCTGAGCGCCGAGGGATCAGCGGCGGCCACGGTGAGGTAATTGAGCGTGCCCCAGGCGTTGTAGGCCTGGCCACTGACGGTGGCCTTCGTCCAATCAACTACGCCGCTCCCGGCGAACCCCGCGGCGGCGTAGAAGAGATAGATCGCATCGTCGTTGGCGCTGCTCGGACTCCCGGCAGGCATGCGGACGAGGCTCACCGCCGCGCCGTTGCTGCTGGCGATGACGTCCGGTGAGGTGTAGATGTTGCCCTGGATACCCATGAAGCCGTAGAAGCCGCCCGGGCGTCCGACGTTGATCGAGCCATCGGAGCCAACCCAGGCCACGACCGGTTGTCCGAACTTGTCGAGCACCAGGCTGGACGCCGTGCCGCCGGCGTAGGTCGCGGCCTGAGTCAGACTGACTCCGCTGATGTGGAAGGCCGCATCGTAGCTGATCGCGCCGGTGCCATACGCCCCGCCGCATGCCCAGTAGATGACATTGTTGGCGTCCAGCACCCCGGCGGCGCTGTCGCAGTTGCTCGAGGAGATCGTCAGTGAGGTTGAGGTCCAGGAGCCGCCCGTGGTGCTATAGCCCACGAGCACCGCGCCGCTGGTGCCTCCGGCCAGGAGGGTGAGCACGTTGCCATGGCTGTCCTCCAGGATGTGGTTGCCGCCGGCGAGCGCCGTGGGCGCCGGGACCCCCAGCCACAGCACCGAGGGATCGATCGTGATCGGGTAGATAGCCCCCGCCAGGAAGAGCGGATCGAGGGCGAGATTCATCGTCCCCGCCTCGGCATCCAAGGTCAGGGTGGCGCTGCCACTCCGCGCGCGCGCGTCGCTCACCGTCGGCGGCAGGATATGGAAGAGCGGCTGGCCGGTGGTGGCGTGCCGGCCGAGGTAGCCGCCATTGCCATCGAGGTCGAGCGCCGGCCAGGTCGGCGACCGTGCGCTATCGACTATCGACGTAGCAACCTTTGTCTTGCTCCACGACGAGCAAAGTCACGCGGTGCCGCTATAGACGCGGGTAAATGCCGGCGCAATAATGCCGCCATGCGAGCGGCCGACGTTGCTCGCTCGCGCCCTCGGCCTCCGAACGGGGCCGCGCCTGGTGATCCGCGCATACTCCGGCCCAATTTCGTTCGTCGCTCGTGGTCCCGAAGCGAGGGGAATGATGTCGCGCAGCAAGTTGGCATTTGGCGGTGGCGGAGTCCTCGGACTGGGCATCGCCGTCGTGGTCTTCACCGCCCTGTTTGAGTTCCTGCTCTTCGCCTCGGACCCGGCGTTCCGCGACGCGCCGGTCAGGACGGTACTTGCGGACCGCTATCCTTTCATGCTCGTGATAGAGGTCGTTGGGGGCGGCATTTGCGCCGCAGGTGCCGGCGGGCTCCTCGCCGCTGGATTGTGGTCTGCGAACGACGTTCGCCTAGCCTGGGCGCAGAAGTATCAGGGCCGCTCTCTCGCCGGTAAGGTCCAGGGGTTCTTGCGGAGCGGCCGCCGCCGCGAAGAGATTCACGACCTGCTTCTCGCCAGCGGGCTTTCGCCGCAACGGGTGGAAGAAGCCCTGGGTCTCGACTGGCCGCTCAGCACGCCATGCCCCACGTGCGGCGCCATGCTGCGCGCATTCACCCAGCTCAACGCGCGTGGTAAGCGCTGGTACACCTGTCTCAGTTGCGGCTGGGTCGGGAATGACCGCGAAACGTAAGGTCATCGCAGCCGTGGCGCTGTGCGAGCCTCCCTGGTTGGGCGCAGCGGCTGTGGGCGGACCGCCTGCCTTCTGCGCCATGCGTTGGGCTTGGGCCGCGTTGCTCGCCCTCATCGTCTCCTACGCACCCGCACCGAGCCAGCGCATGCCGCTCGCCGCGGCGCCAACCGCGCTGACGCTCAGCCCGGTCACCCTGGATGGGTGGGATTTCAACCTCGTCCAGTTCGAGGGCGGCCGGCTCTACGTGCAGCAGCCCCTCGACGAAGACGCTGCCCGGCAGATGCTGGCGAGCATCCGCTTCGCTGATCGCGTCGTCCCCACCACGTTGAACGTCGGTGAGCTCGATCTCATGGACTACTTCGTGCTCGGCTCCCGCGCCGCCTATGAGCGGTCCGGCCGGGAGTTAGCCGGGGCGCCGCAGAGCGAGGTGCCCATTGCCAGCATCGGCTACAGCTTTCTTGGGGGCAAGCATCCGGGGACCTACTACGATCCGGCGCTCCTCAAGGGGAACGATGGCCTGCTGACATGGGCGGTGGCGCATGAAGTCGCCCACCAAGCGGAGCACGCGCTGTCCCGCCGCCGACCCTATCCGCAATGGTTTGACGAGGGCGTGGCGGACTTTGTGGCCAGCCAGGTGGTGCATGAGGTAGCCCCTGATTACCTGGCGCGCCGTGAGTACGTCGCGGAGGCTACCCTCGGCGCGGCGGCACGCCAGGGCAACTGCCGCACCTGACCGCACTGGTCAGTAATCGAGACTGGGTGGCGGCCGCGGATGCGAACCCGGACCTGCTCTACGATGCGGCCCGCGTGATCCTCCGTCAGTTGGCGGAGCGACGGGGGCTGAAGGCGATCGAGAACACGCTGATCGCGGCCGGCAACAGTCCGCCCATCCCCTTCGCTCGCGCGTTCGGCGACCAGTTCGGCGAGCCGGTGGAGCAGGTTGATGCCGATCTGCTGGCGCTCGCCAGCGGGTCGTTCGCCGTGCGATTCCCCGATGGGGTCTCGGCCATGGCGGGCAGTGTGCCCGCCACCGCGCCGCTGCAGTTCGTGTTCGTGGGCCTTGAGCCCAACCATCGGGTCGGCTGGGTCTTCCAGGGCCCCGGGGACTGCGCCAAGCGGGCGCTTAGCGGTGCGGACGGGCTGGGCGTCGCTGCTCTCACGTTCGCCCTTGACGAGACTGAGCAGGCATCGTGCATTGGCCACTGGAGCCTTGAAGCGGCATCACGAGGCGGCGGGCCCCAGGGGCAGGTCGATTTCACCGTCACGGCGCCGTAGCATCCTTGTGTGGGACTGCCGGGATGCGATCACCAACTCGTTAGGGGGGCGTGAAGCCGACCATCCCGCACTGTGGAGGCGGGCAGATGGTATGCCCTCTGGTGGCCGCAGCACAAGCATTTCGCATTTGACGGCCGCCCGGGCATATCTACACGCGGTCCAGGATGCGGTCGCCTCCGAAGATATTGCGGGCGCGGAAGGGCACCGGCGTGTCGATCAAGAGCGAAGGGCGCAGGCGCCAGCCCGGATATAGGAACCAGGGCTCCGACAGTCGATACTCGGGTCGGCTCGTCCACTCCGGAGTCGGGATGCCATCGCGAACACAAAGCGACTCAACCGAGGCAGCGAGCAGTGCCGCCCATCGCACGAGCTCGCCAGGTGCTGCAGGCAGCGGCTGAGCTACGAGCCCAGACCGGTCATCTGGTAGGGCTCGCCGCCAATCATCGACGAATTGTCCGAATGCAACCCAAGGGTCTGTATTCGATGCGATGCGACGGAGCGTCGCAGCCGCGTCCTGCGGCGCGTAGCTAACGTGGCTCGTCGCCAATGAGATCCTCCAAGAGATACCGAATGCGCGGCGCAAGCAGTCGCTCGGGAATGTAGCGAGTCACGATGCCAAGTGCCTGATCCATTGTCGTAATATCGACCATATCTCGCAAGATTTCGAGGTCTCGCACATCACCAGGACGACCAGCGAGTGCTTTCATTGCAAAGATATACTCAGCCGGAGGTGCATAGATCCGCAGGCCAGGGTAATCGCGCCATGGTACCATCGTCGGCTGCACGTAGAGAAAGCCTTTGACAGCATCGTTCAGCCAGTCTGCTGGTAAGCCGTGGGCTGCAGCGACTCGTTCACCAGCCTCGCGGATAGCAGCCGCATTTGTGGCGAAGTAGGCGTCGACGTCCATTGTCGCCTCGCGCTGTTGGAGCACGAGCGTCATATAGGCGCCCCCAAGGAGCAGGATTTCACCGATAAGTCCCTGCTCGTCCAAGTACGCCCCGACCTCCAACAGACATTGCTCGATCTGCTCTCGCCGCATCAGGAATTGCCACCAGCCGTTGTCGCATTGACCGACGAGCAATTCTGTTCAACGTCCATCGGCTACGCGCTCTGGCGGGGGCGGTATTGCAGCGCCTCGGCGAGGTGCGCCGGCTGGATCGCCTCCGCGCCGGCCAGGTCGGCGACCGTGCGCGCCACTTTGAGCAGGCGATGATAGGCCCGCGCGGT
>JAXDLH010000311.1:0-12637 GCA_034666705.1 Chloroflexota bacterium | reverse complement strand
GGCAAAGTACACCGTGCCGTCGGGGGCGGTTGCGATGCCGTAGGGACCCGGACCGCGTGGCGCATTCCAGGTTTGCACGACACCGACTTTGGGGTCGAGGCGGCCGATGATGCCGTTCTGGCCCGTGAACCAGAGCACGCCGCGCCCGTCGAACGTCGCCGTATTCAGGTTGGCATTCCGTCCCGGGAGCGGGAAAACCTGCACGTCGAGCGTACCGGGGTCGACGCGGACGATGGCGTTCAAGCCGCCGTCGGTTACCCACGGCGCACCGTCCGGACCGATGATCACGCCATGGGGTGCAGAACCCGGCCCCAGCCGCACGGCCATCGTCTCACCGGTACCAGGATCGAGCCGCCCAAGCGTGCCGTTCTGCTGGCCCGTATACCAGACATAGCCGTCGCGGTCAGGCACCGCATCATGGGGCGCGCTGCGAGACTCTGTGGCGAACTCTTGCACGGAGAATCGCGTTTCTTGGGCCTCGGGCTTTCCCAGCACCGGGAGGGCAGTGCCAGCGACAAGCAGTGTCACCAGAACCGGGAGTTGCCAGGCCGCGGTAGCAAGTCGGCGCAACGACATGCGAGCCCTCCGGAGTGCGACCACAATCGCTATGCAGCGTGGCGATGATGGTTGAGCAGCGGCGCAGCACTCGTCCCGAGGTCGAACAGCTTCGCCTCGTCTTCCTCGGTGAACGATCCGTTCCCCACCTTATTGATGACCTGGATCGCGCCGAGCATCACCCCGTCTGGGTCGAAGATCGGCACGCACAGGATGCTGCGGGTGCGATAGCCGGAGCGCTGGTCGGTCGAGGGGTCGAATCGCGGGTCGTTGTACGCATCGTGCAGCCGCAGCGGGCGACCCGTCCGCGCCACGAACCCGATCACGCCGCGCGTGGTTGGGAGGCGAACCTCGAGATCAGCGGGCAGACCGAGCGCCACCCGGCTATAGATCTCGCCGCGCGCGGCATCCAGCTCGTAGATCGTGCAGCGGTCGGCGCTCACCGCCGCGCACGCCTGTTCGGCGAGCGCACGCAGGGGCTCACTGCCCATCTGGGGATCAGGATGCTCCTGCGCCATACAACACTCCAGCCAACTCGAAACTAGCGACCTTCAATCATAGCAGCCTGTCTCGCCGGCACTACGGCAGCCGTGGCTGCCGCGAGCGTCGCGAGCACGATGCCCAGCAGCGCGGCTTGAAGCGGGAAAACGTACTGCGGCTCGAAGCCGCTCGTGCGGGAGAGCCCCACCAGCACCACGGATACGACGCCACCGACGATGGTTCCGAGCACCCCGCCGAGCAGTCCCATCATCGCCGCCTCGAGCAACGTCATGACCTGTAGCTGCCGACGCGACATGCCGGCAGCCCAGAGCACACCGTACTCGCGACGGCGCTCGGCGACGTTCATCAGCATCGTATTCGCTGCGCCGAACGCGCCGACGATCGTGCCAATGCCGACGAGCGCGGCGAGCAGCGCCAGCAGGCGGAAGACGGCCGCCGCCACCTCGGCAGTGATCTCGCCGGCGGTAACCGCGGACATCCCATACTGCTCGGCCAGCTCGGCGACCTCAGCCCTTGCGATGCTGGGGTCCGCGTTGGCGCGTGGCTCCACCATGAGCAGCCGGAAGCCCCGCTGGCCAAAGAATCGCTCGGCATCGGCGCGGCTCAGCAGCAGCGTGCTGGTCCGGTCAGCCGACGGGAACGAGTGCTCGACGATGCCGGCGATGCGGAACGGTCGAGGACCATCGGCGGTTTGCAGCTCCAGCGAGGTGCCAACTGCCAACCCCCGCGCCTCCGCGAGCCGGCGCGGCACGAGCACTGCGCCACCAGCCTGGAAGGCGAAGACGGCATCAGGCGACAGGCCATCGATCGACTGGAGCCGAGGGCCGAGCACCGCGGGATCGACCGATGCCGCCTGCACGATCGTGCGGCCAGACTGGACCGCAAAGAACCCGACGGGGCTCGCGTAGGTGACGTCCGGCAGGCGGGCGAACTCGTCGACGAACAACGCCGGCTGCTCCACCGGCGACACCACGACGAACTCACTCGGGATCAGGGATGCGACCAGGCGCTCGCCGGCGCGCGCGGAGCTGAGCGCGAGCGACGTCACCGCGACCAGAAGTGACAGGCTCACCATGAAGCCGCCAACCGTGAGCGCGGTGCGCCCGACGTGACGAGTCAGGTTGAGCGATGCGAGCCGTCCGGCGCCGCCGCCCAGCCCCCGGAACGGAGCTCCCAGCGCGGCGCTGAGTGGCGGCACGACGGCGCGTGAGGCGAGCACCAGGCCGGCGAGCAGGGGAAACAGCAGCGCGGCATGGAGGAAGCGAGCGAGTCCACCCTGCGCTGGCTGGGCCAGCCCGATCGTCGCAAGCGCGATGAGGCCGACCCCAAACACAACCACGCGCCAGCCGACGGTGTCCGCAGTAGCCTCGACGCCCTGAATCATCTCGATCGGGTTGAGACGGCTCACGCGGAGGGCTGGCGAGAACGAGGCGACCGTCACGACGGCCAGCCCGACCCCGATGCCCAGCAATGTCAGGGGGAGTGAGAAGACGATGGGTGCAACCGCAACCTGCTCGATCACACTCGTCCACGCGGCCAACGCGTGCGCGAGCCCAAAGCCCGCGAGCGCCCCCAGTACGGCCCCAGCCGCCCCGGGCACGACCCCCTGCACCAGAAAGAACCAGAGCACCTGTCCCCGCGTGGCGCCGATCGCGCGAACGCGCCCGGCCTGCTGGAGTTGCTCGGCGACCGTCATCTCTACGGTATTGAGGATGAGAAACAGCGCGACGAAGAGCGCGACGAGACCGAAGAGGGTGAGCGCCCCCTGCAGCTCGCCGGCTGATTGGGTTTGCTCGGTGCGAATCTCCTCCGAGGTACGGATCGACGCGCTCTGACCGAGCACACCGGGCAAGGCTGCTCGCACCTGGCTGACTGCGTCATCGCTTGCCACCAGCAACGAGAGGGCGCTGATCCGGTTCGCCATGCCGAACCGATCGCGCGCGGTGCTGATCGGCGCCAGCAGGGTCTGGCCGTACGTGGCCATGCCGGCCGCGTCGGGAGCAAGCAGTCCGCGCAGCCGGAACTGCTGCAATCCGTCCTCAGTCATCAGATCGAGCGGGTCTCCGACGTGCAGCCCGCGCGCCTCTGCCCAGGCGGTGACCGCGACGACGCCTGACGGATCCCCATCGTCCACGAAGCTGCCACCGTTGAGCCCGTAGAAGCGAATCCGCGGCTCCGTCGCCGGATCGACGCCGATCAGCTCGACGAAGCCGTGCTCGTCGCCGGCGGCGAAGAAGATGCGTTTGCGCACGATCGGCGCGACGGCCACGACCTCGGGCACCGCACGAACGCGGGTAAGCGCGGCATCGGAAAAGGCGACGGCCGCCACGCTCCGCGCCTGGAGCTGCGAGGCGCCAACGCTGACGCGCCAGGACGCCTCCAGACCGCGCCCCATCGCATCGTTGGTCAACTGCACCGCGGTGAACGCCGCTACGCCGAGGAGCACCGCGCCCACGACGATCGAGGTGCGGAGAATATTAGAGACCAAGCTCCTGAAGGCGAGCGAGGAGAGGGCCAGCATTGGCATGATCCTCGGTACGGCCGAGCGCTAGCTCGTCCAGGATGCGGCCGTCCCGCAAGAAGTACACCCGGTCGGCATAGCGCGCCGCACGGATGTCGTGGGTCACGAGCAGCGTGGTCTGCTGGAAATTGACGCACGATTCCCAGATCAACTGCAGGACCTCCCGACCACTGAGGAAGTCGAGATTGCCGGTGGGCTCGTCAGCCATGAGGATAGCAGGGCGCATCACGAGCGCGCGGGCGAGCGCGACGCGCTGCTGCTCACCCGCGGAGAGCCGGCTCGGCTTGTGGCGCTCGCGGCCCCGCAGGCCCACGACCTCAACCAGGTCCAGGAGTCGCTCACGATGCGGCGTCAGCGATTGGCCCGCAAGGAGCAGCGGAAGACCGATGTTCTCGACCACGTCGAGCGTCGGGATCAGGTTGTGGAACTGAAAGACGAAGCCGAGCCGCTCGCGCCGGAAGCGGGCAAGCGCGCTATCGGACAGACTCGCGAGGTCGACGCCATCCACCCGCATCGTGCCGCTCGTCGCGGGGATGAGGCCCCCGGCGGTCTGGAGCAGGGTAGTCTTGCCAGAGCCACTCGGACCCATCAACGCGACGAACTCGCCAGCGCCGACGTGGAAGTCGACGCCCTGCAGGGCGTCGACGGTGCGGTCGCCGAATGGATAGCGTTTGGTTAGGCCGGCGGCCTCGAGGACGCCGCCCGCTTGACCTGGGGCTTGCTCAATCGTGGCCGGGGACGTCAAGCGTGCGTCCGAGTACGTCGTCGACCACCGACTCCACGGGGCTTACGTCACTCGCCACCACCGGCGATGCGTCCGAATCGAGTGCCAGCGTGGCTGGCGGCGTGGCGGCGGGCCCACCTTGCGGAACCATGAAGAGAACGGTGAAGAGCTGACTGGCAGCGCCGGTCGCATACCCGACGCCGATCGAGGTGAACTGTGACTCCAGGATATTGGCGCGGTGCAGAGGGCTGTTCATAAAGCCTTGCTCGAGCGCCGACGTCATATTCGAGGGGGGAGTGGCGCTGCCGAGCTTACCGATATTCTCGCCGGCCAGCGCGTAGGCGATCGCCCGCTGCTGCAGGATCGCGAACACCAGATGGCTGTCGGGCGGAATCTCGTGAGCGAAATAGTCGCGATTGGCCATATCGTCGCTGCGCTCTCGCGCCACGTCGGTCAATGGGGCGTTGACGACCAGCGACGGGAGTCCATTCGAGGTGCGATCGGCGTTCGTCAGCGCGATCAGGTCGCGCTCCAGCTTCGGATCACCCAGGGTCGCACCTACGGGGTGCACGAGCGCGAGCAACGCCGAACCCAGCAGCGCCGCCACGAGGGCGGCGCGCACTGCACCCCTCGCAAGCAATGGTGGACGCCGTTCGAGCACCTGCGTGCGGGCCGGCGCCGCGGCCATGAATCGCTGATATGCGGCGATGCGACGCGCGTCGGTTGAGGATGCCAGGAAGAATTGCGACATCATGTACCCCGAGATAGAACAGATCGGAAGCCAGCCCGACTCGTAGTCGCCTCACCATAGAGGATATTGGGCGGCGGCCCCTATGAACCCCATCTCACTGCCAGCGTGGCGCTGCATACAGCATAGCGTGGACGGTATGACATCCAGGCGCACTCAGCGCCCTATATCCCTGGGTCGGCGTGCCGATAAGGAGCGGCGCCGGCCCCGAGCAAGCGTTGATCATTCTTGTTACAGTACGTAGAATTCGCGCAGGCTGCGCCAAGCCTGGCACTCGAGCAAACTGATGGGTATCACGTCCCCGCCCGCCGCCGATCGCCACCCGGAGTCAGCCCTCGAGGGCTCCGCTCGCACCCTCAACGAGCTTACCCTACGCCTCCATCTCGCGCAGACCGACCGCGAACTCCTCGACATGTTGGGAAAGGGGCTCCAGAACCGCGGGCTGCGGTACGCCCTTTACGTCCGGGGTGCCGCGACGCACTCATTCGAGCTCTACGACACCACCTTTCCCGATTTCCTGGAAGTCAGCACCACCGTCGATGCTGCCCTGGCGCGCGAGCCAACGCGGGGCTGCGGGGCGTTCGACATGCCCGTCGTCGATATCAGCGAGGGTGCTCCGCCGATCCCGTTTCGGTGGCGCCGCACGATCGCGGATGGCGCGTGGGCATGCCTTCCCATTGGGAGGACGGACGAGCCGGGCGGGATGATCGCCCTGCTTGGCTGGCGTTTGCTGGAGACTGACCTCCCCTCGCTGGCACGTCTCGCCGAGCACCTCGGGCTCGTGCTGGACCAGTTGCGCGGAGCGAGCCGCCTCGAGCGATTGGCGAACCCAGCCGCGGCGCACCGCGTGCTCTACAACGAGGCGGTGAATTGGGCGGAGCAGCTCGTCGCGCTCAGCGAGGGGCACGGCGAGCGTGGCGCGTTCCTCACGCTGGGCGGGCTCCTCCCGTATATCGCCGAAGCGGCGGTTGATCTGCTCGAAGTAGACCTGTGCACCATCACGCTCGCCCAGGGGGATGATGCCTCGCTGGTGCCCGTGTACGCATGGCCCGGTCGCCGGAACCTGCCGATTCATCTTTCGGCGCCCAAGCGGACTGAGCGGCGGCGCACGCGCGCGGCCCTCCGGGCACTGGCCCGCGATCCGCTCGCAGTAGGCGCAAGGCGCGACGACCCAGTGGAGACGGTGACGAGCGTGCCCATCCGTGCCGCCAATGGAGTCATCGGCGCAATCGAGGTTACCCGCAGCACCGCCGATCCCCTCCCAGGAGATCAGCTTGCGCTGCTCGAGACGTTCGCGCGTCAGGCCGCTACCGCCTTCGAGAATGGCAGGCTGACCCAACAGATCGCCGATGACGTTCAGGCCTGGGAGGAGACGTTCGACGCAATCTCGGACGGGATCTGCGTGCGTGACCAGGCGTGCCGCATGATCCGCGCGAATCGAGCGCTCGCCCGCATTCTCGGCGCGTCTCTGGAGAGCCTCGTCGGCGCGCGCCTGTGCGACCTGCTGCCGGAGCTCGCAGCGACGTGCAAGATCTGCAACGGCGTCGACTCGCTCGGCGATGGCCGCTGGGAGGAGCCGGGCGAGCTGCGCATCGAGGGGCCCACGCCGACGGTCTTATCGCTGCACGATTTTCCCGCGCGCGTTTCCGACCGCGGCATCGTGCGGTGGGTTACCGTGATCCGCGACGTCACAATGGAGCGCAGCATGCAAGAGACGCTGGTGCGCTCCGAGCGCATGCGGGCGCTGGGAGAGATGGCGAGCGGCGTCGCCCACGACTTCAACAACCTCCTGGCCACGGTTTTGTTCCGAGCGGAGCTGTTGATCAGCGCACTCCCCGGCGATGAAAAGGACGACGAGCACGCGCAATCGCTGCGGACCATTCGCCGCGCCGCTCTCGACGGCGTGAATGCTGTCCGCCGGATCCAGGAGTACTCACGGGTGCGCCGCGATCTGGAGATGCAAGAGGTCGACCTGAACACCGCGGTTCAGGAAGCGATCGACCTGACCCGTCACAAGTGGCGAGATCAGCCACAGGAGGCGGGAGCACCGATTGAGGTGGTGGTAAACCTCGGCTCGGTGCGGCCAGTCCGTGGCCGGCCATCGGATTTCCGGGAGGTCTTCACCAACCTCATCTTCAATGCGGTCGACGCCATGCCGCACGGCGGGATCGTGACGATTGGCACCGTGACGGTGGGCGACCAGGCGGTTGTCTCCGTGGCGGATACGGGCCAGGGAATGCCTGAGGAGGTTCGGCTGCGCATCTTCGATCCGTTCTTCACGACGAAGGGGGAGAAGGGCACGGGCCTCGGCTTGTCGGTCTCGGCGGGCATCATCGATCGGTCGGGCGGCGAGATCGCCGTCGACAGCGCGCCAGGGCATGGCACGACGTTTACGATTCGCCTGCCGGCCGCCGCGCTGAGCGCGGTGCCGCCGCCGTTGCGTGAGACACCGAGCTCGATCGCACCCGCGCGCATTCTCGTCGTCGACGACGAGCGCGACGTGCTCGAGAGCCTCGCCGCTCTGCTGCGGCGCGATGGCCATCAGGTCACGGCGTGCGTCTCGCCTCAGGAGGCAATTGAGCGGTTCGCGCGCGAGTCGTTCGATTGCGTCATCACCGACCTGGAGATGCCGGCGCTGAATGGCCGGGAGCTGGCGCGCGCGGTGCGGACCGTGCGGGCGGACGTGCCCGTGATCCTCATGAGCGGACGCCACGCCGACCTGACGAGCGAGCAGATCGAGGCCGAGGGAATCGCCGTATTCCTGGCCAAACCGTGCACCCAGGAGGACCTGCGACGTGTCCTGGGCGGTTTGTCGCACCGCGCGGACGTACCGGCGACGAGTCTGCGAATCCTGGTCGTCGACGACCAGCGCGACTTTGCCGAAGCAGTGGCCATGCGCCTGGAGCTCGAGGGCCACGTCGCCACGTGCGTCTTCACGGGTGGCGACGCGGTCGCCACCGGGGTCGACGGCCAGTTCGACCTCGCGATCGTCGACGATCATCTGCCGGACATGCGCGGCACTGAGGTGGCGCGCGCGCTGCGGCAGTCCGTCCAGCCGCCATTCGTGGCGATCACGTCGGGCGCCGCAATTTCGGCAGGCGACGCCGCGTTTGCAGAGGTGGCGGACGCCGTGCTTCCCAAGCCATGGCGCGCCGCAGAGCTCACCGCGGTATTGAACCGAGCGGCGAGGCGACACTCGCATGCGGACGATGCAGTCGATGGAGCGGACGAGCCAGCGGTAATGGGCAGGTGAAGGAGGACGTCGGTGAGTGAAGGTGCGATCCGCGTCGTCGTGGCGGATGACCATAGCCTGTTCCGCCAGGGCCTGCGCGCACTCCTCGAGGCGGAAGACGACATCATCGTCGTGGGCGAGGCGAGCACCGGGGCCGCCGTCCAGGAGATGGTGGCCGAGACGCAACCGGACGTCGTGCTGATGGACATCAGTATGCCCATCACGGACGGCGTGTCGGCGACACGCGAGGTGCTTCGCGTGAAACCAGACACAGGCGTCATCATCCTGACGATGCATGAAGAAGAGGGCCACGTGTTCCAGGCGATTCGCGCGGGAGCCCGTGGCTACTTGCTCAAGACCAGTAAGTCTGCCGACGTGGTGGCCGCGGTGCGCGCCGTCCACGCCGGCTCCTCACTCATCGACCCGGCAGTGAACGCCAAGGTGCTCGACGAGTTCGTGCGGCTGTCGGAACGAGCTGGGGTTGCGGAGGGGCTCGGCACGCTCTCGGAAACCGAGATTCAACTGCTTCGGCTCGTCGCGGGCGGTCTATCCAATCGTGAGATTGCCACCGCCATGTCGTACGCTGAGCGGACCATTAAGAACCGAATGTCAGTGCTGTTTCACAAGATCAACGTGCGCGACCGCACCCAGGCTGCGGTATACGCGATCAGCCACGGGCTGCTCCCGCCCCCGCATGCATAACAGGGTGAGTCTCTCCTCCCTCAGCAACCGGAGCGAATCTCCACCGGTACGGAGCAGCCGTGGCGACGGATGAGCCGCGCAAGCCTACTGCACGGCGGAGGGCGAGTCGAGCGTCTCAGCCCTCCGTGGGCGGACTGCTCTACGCCGCCGAGCTCGAACGGTCGCAGCTCGCCAAATTCATCCATGACGACGTGCTGCAGACGCTCGGCACGGCCCTGATGGCGGCCGACACCGCGGAGCAAGCGAGTCGGCGGGGGCGGTCTGACATGCTGCCGGACCAGCTCGCGCGGCAGCGTACGCTGCTCGAGGACACCGCCACCGCGTTGCGCAGCCTCATGGCCGAGCTTCGCCCCTACGAGCCGGGCCCTGGGGGCCTGCGCGCGGCCCTTTCCTCCATTTTTGGCGCGTACCAGGAGCGCACCGGTGCCACGGTGACCTGGTCACTGGCGGGGGAAGTGGCATTGGGCGGGCTGGGCGAGCTGCTCGCCTACCGCACCGCCCTGGAACTGCTCCCCGCATCGCACGACCGCTCGAACGCCACGAACGTCGAGCTCACCATTGGGGTCGACGCGGGCATCATCCGGATCGATGCGACGCTGACCCCTGCTGCACCGGCGGGCGCAGCGGTGCGGCGGCTGGCACCCGCGAGAGTATCGGTGCTGCGGTGGCGCGTCCAGGCCCTCGGCGGGAGTCTGGAGCAGACGGATGCCCCGGGATCCACCAGGATTCAGGTCGAGGCGCCGATCCCATCGTAGGGTCGATCGGCAGTCGCTTTGCTGCCGACCGTCCGTCGCGCACCGGACCCGGTACCTTCAGCCCGCCTGGTCAGGTACGTGTGCCCCAGTCACACTGCGCGCAGGAGCAAGTACCATCCATGCAGTGATGGAACCAACGCGCCGCGCATTGGGACCTCGAAGAGGAGACGACGTGATGGCTCACTCGCGTGTCATGGCTTGCAGGCGATGGTAGGGGGGCCGACCGTGGGCAAGGCTTCCACGACCGTCATGGTGATCGACGACGAGCCGTATATTCTCCGCTCCCTCGAGTACCTCTTCACTCGCGAGGGCTACACGGTCGCGACTGCGACGAACGGCGTCGACGGCCTGGAGCGCGTCCGCGCATTGCGGCCAACCGTCGTGCTGCTGGACATCATGATGCCGGGCATGGACGGCTATGAGCTGTGCGCCCAGATCAAGCGCGACCCCGACCTCGCCGATACGTACGTCATCATGCTAAGCGCCAAGGGTGAGCAGATTGACCGTGAGCGCGGCCTGCTCGGCGGCGCCGACGAGTACCTGACCAAGCCCTTCAGCCCTCGGGAAGTAGGCCAGCGGCTCCGCACGCTGATCGATGAGCGCAACGCCTGAAGCCACTCCTGCTCGTGGGTCAGTGCGCATGATCGTAGCCTTCGCGTAGGTTCCCTCGGTCCGGTAGAGTGAGGGCTTGTCCCTCGCCGCATCGTCCCAAGCCACCCTCGCCCGGCGTGAGGGTATAAGCCCCTCCCCTACCGGACAAAAGGCCATGCACGGAGGAGCTGACCCGCTCGCTCTAGCCCTGGTTCACGCCTTGGTGGGCGCGAGCTCGGTCGCGAGTGGGAGGGTGACCTTGAAGATGCTCCCCTCCCCTGGGTGAGACTCTACCCAGATCTGACCCCCGTGGTGCTGAATGATCTCGCGGCAAATGGTGAGCCCGAGGCCGCTGCCCCTGGGCTTACCCGTCAGCATTGGGCCGACCTGCATGAAGCGCTCGAAGATTCGCTCGGCATCACCGGGAGCGATCCCGATCCCCGTGTCGCAGACGGAGATCTCGGCCTGATCGCCAACTCGGGTCGCCGAGAGGGTGATCGAGCCTGACTCGGTGAACTTGATAGCATTGTTCAGCAGATTGCTCAGCACCTGCTCGATGCGATCGCGATCGGCGGTGACCGGCGGAATCTCACCGTCGAGGTGCATCGAGAACGCGATCCCGTGCATGGCGATCAGCGGAGCGTAGGTGCGCTGCATCCCCTGCAGCACGGTCTGGACGTCCAGACTCGCCATGTTCCAGTCCATGTTGTCCGACTCGATCTTCATGACGTCAAGCACGTCGCCCACCAGCCGCGCCAGCCGCTCGCTCTCCGAGTTGATGATCTGCACGAACTCGGTCCGGGCCACCGGATCGTCGTCATAGGCGAGGAGCAGCTCCGAGAACGAGCGAATCGAGCTGAGCGGGGTGCGCAGCTCGTGCGAGACGTTGGCCAGAAAGTCGTTTTTCATCTGGTCGAGGCGCATCAACTCCTGGTGTGCGGTAGCCAGGTCCGCATAGGCGTTGAACAACGCGTCGCTTCGCACGCTGAGCGCGCGGTAGAGCGATGCGTTCTCCAACGCTAGCGCAACCCGCTCGGCGAAGGAGTCGAGGATGTCGTCGTCGAGGTGACGATTGAACTGGGCGGCCGAGACCACGCAAGCCAGGGTTACCCAGGTGGGGCGCTGCGTAGGAAGCCAGAGCTGGATGATGCAGGCCCTTTGCCCGGTGGACAGTGTGTCGAAGGATACGCTGTGCCGCTGGGGGATGAGCAGCTTGTGCTCGTCTTCACGCCGTTCGCAAAGAATCTCGAGCGCCCGGGTCACAATCGAGTTGGCCATACCAGGATAGGTGGCCGCGGCGGGCTCGCCGCCGAATGAATCGTCGCCGGGCTCGCCGATAAGCCGCACGACCATGTGCTCGCTGCGGAGGAGGTGCGCGCCGGCCCGTGCCACGGCACGCAAGAGCGGTTCGAGCTCGAGGCTCGCGCCAAGCTCGGCCGTGGCCTCGTTCAGCAGGTTCGCATCGTGGAGCCGGTCCTGCAATGCGTTCTCCGCGCGCAGTGCCAGATCCCGCAGATACGCAGCCAGAATTGTCGTGAGCGTCAGGAAGGCCGAGCGGAAGGCAAACCATGCATCCGGCGGGGTGCCGGTGATGACGTGCTCCGCCGAGTCCAGCCCCACGATGACCGCGACTACCCCAATGGCTGGCCCATAACCGTAGCGCATGGCCGTGGAGGTGGCGATAGTGAACGTAATGAAGTAGAAGGGCGAGCTGAACCCGCCGCCGACGATGATCATGGCGATGTGGAGCAGCACGTCGCCAAGCGTGGTGAGGTAGCCGTTCGCGAGGACCGCGGGCCGCACCTTCAGCACGTACCAGTAAAGGGTGTTCAGGGCCGCGGCAGCAGCGAGGATGCCATATGCGGCGGCCAGGCGGTCAGGCGGCAGTTGCGCAAGCGGGAGCGCAGGCGCAATCAGGAGTACACCAACCCAGCGAACGCCGATCAACCGCCACTCGTGGGTCAGCGATGGGCTGACGCCCTCGGGCACACGCCACTGCGACGTCAGCAGGTCGCGGATCGCGAGCAGCGACGACGAGAGGCGCCCTTGATCCAGGGCGGCGCGGCCATGCTCGGAGCCGTCTGCCCCAGGCCGGTGAGGGGCTTGGGGTGACGCAGGGGAGCGGATCGGCGCCGGGGCGGTGGGCATGCGGTTCTCCACGGTCAGGGGCGCTAGGCGCGCTCGCTCAGCACGGCCACGTCGAGCCCTCCGCGGCTTCTGGCCACTAAGCGGATGGACAGGGATGCAGCCCGGATCGGTAGGGTGGGGGCTTGTCCCCCGCCGCAGCACGGCGGGGGACAAGCCCCCA
>JAXDLH010000310.1:0-3714 GCA_034666705.1 Chloroflexota bacterium | reverse complement strand
ACGCAGTTCACCAACGTCGCCATGGCGTGGCAGATCTACGAGCTGACCGATTCCGTGACCCAGATCGGCCTGCTCGGGCTGGCGCGGGCCCTCCCGCAAATGGGGCTCGTGCTCTTCGGCGGGCTGCTCGCCGATACCTTCGATCGGCGCCAGTTGCTGATGTCCACGCAGTTGGCCCAGTTCTTCGTGTCGGGCGCCCTCTGTCTCTTGAGCCTCCTGCAGGCGATCGCGCCGTGGCACCTGTTTGCCGCCTCAGCCCTGCTCGCCCTCTTCACCGCCCTTGGCGGTCCGGCGCGGCAGTCGTTCATCCCGAGCCTCGTGCCTCGTGCGCACCTTAGCAACGCTATCGCGCTCAACAACACCCAGCGCAACGTGGGTCAGATCGCGGGCCCGTCCCTCGCGGGA
Source organism: Chloroflexota bacterium (assembly GCA_034666705.1). Taxonomy (GTDB): domain Bacteria; phylum Chloroflexota; class UBA6077; order UBA6077; family SHYK01; genus JAXDLH01. The sequence continues at coordinate 3,309 of JAXDLH010000310.1, read as the reverse complement.
CTCCTGCTCGCGGCGACCGGGGCTGCGTGGTGCTACGCGGTCGACGCCGTCTCCTGGTTCGCCATCGTCATCGCGCTCCTGCTGGTCCACACGCGGCAGGCGCAGGATGTCGGCCGGCGCGGCATCGCGCTCGACGCCCTCCGGGAGGGCTTCCGCTTCTCGCTCAGCCAGCCGGTGCTGCTGGCGCTGATCGTGCTCGACTTCGGCGCGAACTTCTTCGGCGCCCCGCGCGCGCTGCTGCCCGTCTATGCGCGGGACGTCTTCCAGGTCGGAGCCAATGGGCTCGGCATGATGTACGCCGCCTCATCCGTCGGCGCGGTGGCCGCGGCGCTCGTGCTCAGCACCCGCGGCGAGCCGCGGCGCGCGGGCATCGGGGCGCTCGGCGGGCTCGCCTTCTACGGGTTCTGTATCGCGGGGTTCGCGCTGAGCCCGAGCTTCTGGCTGGCCCTCGTCATGCTGGCTGGCATGGGGGCGGGCGATACGGTCAACGCGGTGCTCCGCATGACGATCGTGCAGCTCGTGACCCCGGACGCATTACGTGGCCGGGTCTCCTCGTTGAACTCGGTCTTCACGGCGGGTGGCCCGCAGCTCGGGCAGTTCCGGTCGGGCATCGTGGCCGACTGGTGGGGCCCGTCGGCGTCCGCACTGTCCGGCGGACTCGCAACGCTGCTGCTGGTCGCCGGGGTTGCCTGCGTCCCGGCGGTGCGGCGGTTTCGCATCACGCCCGCCGGAGTACCGGAGCCCGTCCGAAGCTAAGCGAGCGGTGGAGCAACGGCAACACCGTGGCGCCGGTTCAGCCCCGTGAACCGCAGGGATCCACCCCCGCGGAGTGGATGCGCGCTTCGTCACGCGCGCTCAGCAGGCAGCGGTGATCCGCCGGGGGCCGCCCGGCTGTCTGCCGACCCTCGATCCGTTGCACCCGTCGATGCGCACCGCATCCGGCGCGACGCAACAACGCCATAACAAGCGCCGGATGCCGCGGGTCGACGCCGCTTGCAGCGGTGCGCTGGGTGCAATGATGAGGCAAGACGTGCCCCCGGGTGCCGAAGGAGAAGCGCGCTCATGACCATTCCGACGCTGTTCCAGTTGATCGCCCTCATCCTCTTTGCCATTGCAGCATTTGGGGTGGCATTCGGGCGCGGCAACCTGATCGCGGGCGGGCTGTTCTTCTGGCTGCTCGCCGACATGTGGGGCACCCTCAGCGGCCTGCGCTAACGCGGAATCCATCCTCTCCGGCATAAGTCGCTGAGACGACCTCGGCCGCCGCGGAACCTACAGCCCGCCAGACGAGCATCGGTCGCTATGGGCCATTCGTGGGTTCGCGACCGGGCGGCCAAACCCATCCACGGGCGCCCAGGTGGCTGCAAGCCGGAACCGATAGCCACGCAGTTGCGGGGCTACGCCGACGTGAGCACCTCGCCGTTCTAAAGGACAATTGGCGATGCTCGCTAGCAGCCGCTAGTGACCCGAGCCACGCGCGATTCAGCGCCTGGAAAAGTGTCGGCTTTAGAGAGCTACCGCAAGAGCATAGAGACGCGGGGGGATCAATTGCCTATGTTGCTCGAGCACAAGGTGGCCGTGATCTACGGCGCGGGTGGGGCGATCGGCGGTGCCGTAGCCCGTGCCTTTGCCCGCGAGGGGGCCAGCGTCTTCCTCGCCGGTCGCACCCGGGCAAAGCTCGACACGATTGCCGGCGAAATCCGCGCGCATGGCGGCGTCGCGGCCACCGCCGTCGTCGATGCCCTCGACGAGCAGCAGGTTGACGAGTATGTTGATGCGATAGTTGGGCAAGCCGGGTCCATCGACATCTCCTTCAACCTCATCTCGTTCGCTGACGTACAAGCGCCATTGATGGAGCTAGCGGTTGACGATTTCACCCGGCCGATCACGACTGCGATGCGCACCCAGTTCTTGACGACCCGGGCAGCCGCTCGCCATATGATCCCCCGCGGATCAGGAGTCATCCTGGCGTTCGGCGGCTCGGGCCCGCACACGCTCCCCGGGCTAGGCGGGGTCAAAGTGACCTTCGATGCGATCGAGGGGCTCCGCCGCCAGTGGGCCTGCGAGCTCGGGGAGCACGGGATTCGCGTCGTCACCCTGAAAACTGGCGGCGTGCCCGAGACCATCCCCGACACCGTACCCGAGCGCGACGCCATCGTCGCGGGGATTCGGCAGTCCGCCCTGCTGAGCTGGACGGCGACGCTGGCCGACGTAGGCAATGTGGCCGCCTTCGTAGCCTCCGACCAAGCTCGCACCATGACCGCTGCCGACGTCAACATCTCCTGCGGCGCGATCACGGACTAACGGCTGCGATAGGTGGGGCTGGCCGTTGCAGCCCGCGCCGATATGCTGCCACGAGTATCGCGAGCCAGGCGCTGCCGAGCAGGTAGCCCCCCACCACGTCCGTCGGCCAGTGCGCGCCGAGGTACACCCGTGAGGGTCCGATGAGGAGAATCAACCCGCCACAGATCAGGAGCAGGCAAAAGGCGACAGCCCGGGTCGGGCTGCCGACGCGCGTACTCCGCCAGGCCTGCCACGCGAGGTACCCGACGACGCCGAAGAAGACGACGTAGTGGACAACGTGCCCGCTCGGGAAGCTGGCTCCGGTGACCTGCCGGTACACATCCACCAGATCAGTGGTTGGCCGGGGACGCGCCACGAGCCATTTTACCACCTGAGCCAGCACATCGCCGGAGGCCGTGAGGGCGATGTGCAGCGCCACCGGCCAGCGCCGGCCCAGGATCGGGACGAGCACCGCGAAGGCCCAGAGAATCTCAGCCCACGGTGCGTAGCCGGGCAGGCTGATCGCGACCATGAGCGGGGTGAGGAGAACGTTGAGGGAGCGTGATTCCTGAAACTCGCGCGCGAGCCCCAGGTCGCCCGGGAGGTACGGTGTATGCGCAGCCACGATGGACAGCGCGACACCGCTGGCGACGAGCACAAGCCAAAGGAAGCGCAGATCCGCTATGCGAGGCGTTATGCGAGGAAGGAAGTCGCGTCGAGCCATCGCCGTCCGCCGTGGGGTTCGGGCCTCGATTATTCCTTCCAGTTTGACACAACCGGGGCCGGCGCACCCCGCCCAAAACGAGGACGGCTCCTAATCGTCACCTCATGCAGCGTCAAGGCGGCTGCAACTCCGTTGTTGCTGCAACTCCGTTCGGCTGGGCCCCTGATCGCGGCCAGCTACGCGCTCTGGCGGGGGCGGTATTGCAGCGCCTCGGCGAGGTGCGCCGGCTGGATCGCCTCCGCGCCGGCCAGGTCGGCGACCGTGCGCGCCACTTTGAGCAGGCGATGATAGGCCCGCGCGGT
>JAXDLH010000309.1:0-8375 GCA_034666705.1 Chloroflexota bacterium | reverse complement strand
GTACTTCGGATACTCCCGGTACCCGATGAAGGTCCGGACCCGGTCGATCATTCGCCTGGTCTCTTCGGCCTTCCGCTCCCCGTCCGGCAAGGCCCGCAAGCGCTCGAGCAGCTCCTGTTCCTTCTTCCAGGCCTCCTGCCGTCCTTGCTCGAAGCGTCGCTCGGCGGCGCCAGGCTCGAAGTTCTTGACGTTGCCGAGGATCAAGGGCACGAGCGTGGTGGGGCGTTCGCTCCAACGCGGCCTCGTGATGTCGATCTCACCGACGCAGCGCATGCCGTACTTGTCGAGCCAGGCCCGGATGGCGTCTCGCGCTTCCCGCCCGCCCGCGAGCTTGGGGAGCTCGTCCAGGAAGCCCTCGTCCTCGACCTGACGCAGAAAGGCCACCACGTCCGGATGCGGGCGGATCACGTCCGCGACGTCCAGGAGCGCCAGCCCCATCTCCGACGTGATGTTGTGGGGGACGGACTGCGTGAGCGTGTCGGCCGCATTCTTCTCGCCCAGCCACGCCTGTAGCTGCTCGTTGAGCCACCAGGCGGCCTCCATCGCCGTCATGAACACCCGACGGCTTTGCGGATCGAACAAGAGCCGCCTCAGCTCCTGGATGTCCGCCAGGATGAAGTCGAGGAGCGCCGATCCGGACTTCGTCTGGATGTCGCGCTTCAAAGCGGCGATGGAGGCCTGGCTGCGCCCGATCAGCTCGGCAACGATGGCCGGATCGGACTCGATCGGGGCGGGCCCGCTGCTGGGCGGCGCCCAGGCGGGACCCTCGTCCGGGAGGGACGGTAGGAAGTCCTCGCGCTCGACAATGGTCTGCAGCGCGTCCCCGATCAGCGGATCGGATTTCCCCACGGCCCCCAGGAGGCCCGCGCGGCTCGCCGGCGAAGCCAGGATCTGGGTGACGTCGACGAACAGCCTCCCGCCGGCCTCGGCCATGGGCCGGGGGGTCGTCATCTGCCAGAAAGAGAGCCCAAGAGGCTTCATAGGGTCGGTCATCATCTGCTGATGACCGACGGAGATGTAGACGTGGTTCTCTCGGTCGCCCGTCGCGGGGATGGGGAATAGCGTGGTAATCGGTCGGCTCTGGACGATCTGGAAGCCATCATCGACCAGGCACCATTCGATATCCTGGGGGCGGCCGAAGTGCGCTTCGATCCGCCGGCCGAGCTGCGCGAGCTGCACGACCTGCGCATCCGTCAGCGCTGGCTGGTCCTGCCGCTCCGGCTCGATCGCCTGTTGCTGCGTCCCGCCGGCCGGCGAGGCGTGGATGGCAAGCTGCTTGGTAGCAATCGTCCTGGCGACGACCTCGCCGTCGCGCACTTTATAGACGTCCGGGTTCACCAAGCCGGAGACCAGGGCCTCGCCGAGACCGAAGCTGGCCTCCACGGAGACGACCTTCCGGTTGCCCGTGATGGGGTCGGCCGTGAAAAGGATGCCGGCCGCCTGGGGGAAGACCATCTGCTGCACGACCACGGCCATGTGGACCTTCCCGTGGTCCAAGCCGTTCTGCAGGCGGTAGGTCACGGCCCGCTCGGTGAAGAGCGAGGCCCAGCACCGGCTGACGTGCTGGAGGATCGCCGCCGGCCCCACGACGTTCAGGTATGTGTCCTGCTGGCCCGCGAAGGAGGCGGTGGGCAAATCCTCCGCCGTGGCACTGGATCGGACGGCGTAGGCGGCTTGCTCGCCGAGTTGGGCGAGCGGGCGGGTAATCGCCGCCGCCAGATCGTCGGGGATGGCGATCCCTTCGACGGTCCGGCGGATCTCCGCGCTGAGCGCGCGGATCGCCTCTCGGTCGTCCGGCTGCAGGCGCGACAGCCGCTCGAGCCGATCGTCGATCGAGGGCGCTTCCGCCATGATCCGCTGGAAGGCGTCCGTCGTCACGCAAAAGCCAGGCGGCACGCGGAGGCCTTCGATCCGCGAAAGCTCCCCCAGGTGCGCGCCCTTGCCGCCAACGACCGCGACCTGCGTCTGGTCGATCTCCTGGAAACCCAACGCGTAGCAGTCCATCCGCTCCCTCCCTTGTGCGTTCTCTAACGAATGTCGCAGCGTCTCACCGGACTCCCATCTCCCATGCTGCTCAAGGAATGGATCCCGAGCGCGTCGCGGCGTAGGCCCCATTCCGGCTCCTCGGCCAGCTCGACCTCAGCGATCAGGCTGCTCGTTGTCGGATCCCACCCGGGGAACTCGATGCCGGCGCCCTTCCGAATCAGACTGCGTCCACCATCGCACCCGACGAGGTAGTCCGCCGTCGCGACGGGCCGTCGGACAGTTCGACGTCGACGCCGGTGTCGTCCTGCGCGAAACCGGTCACCCACGTCCGCGATAGATCGGCACCGCCAGCTCGCTCGCCAACATCAGCCCGGTCGGACCTCCTCCAGCGCAGGGGCATTGAACACCTCGCGCAGGTCGGGTTGCCGCTGCGGCGCCTCCGGGGTCATCAGGGTCAAATATGGGGCCGCGAAGGCCCATTCGTCATCAGTCACGTCACTCGGGTAGGGTTTTGCGGGTTGTCGATGTCATGCTTGCAGCATACCGGCCGGAAGTTCATAACAGCCTCTAGCTGCGAGCTCTGTGAGGCGGCGCTCGAGGAAGCGCCGTTCGGCGCCGTCCTCGGTTAGCTCCATCGCACGTCGATAAGCTTCGCGCGCCTCGTTGGTTCGCCCGAGGCGCCGCAAGAGCTCGCCCCGGGTGGAGTGCAGATAACGGAAGTCGTCCAGACCGAGTTCGTCGACGATGCGCAGGCCGGCTGCGGGGCCCTCGGTCTCGGCAATGGCTATGGCCCGGTTTAGCTCCACGACCGGCGAGCCAGTTATCCGAGCGAGCTCGCTATACAGCGAAGCGATCTCCGCCCAGTCGCACGGCATCTCGGCATGCAGTGAGGCGATGGCCGCCTGCAGGACGTAGGAACCGCGGCCACCGAGGGCGAGCGCGCGGTCGAGCTCGGCGCGGCCGCGGGTAATCAGCTCGGCGTTCCACTGGGATGGGTCTTGCTGGCCGAGCAGCACAAGCTCGCCATCGCGAAACCGCGCCTCGCGTCGTGAGTCGTGGAGCAGCATCATGGCCAGCAGCCCGTGAACCTCGGGGTCGTCGGGAAGCAGCTCCGTGAGTGCCTGCCCCAACCAGATTGCCTCGTTGGCGAGCTCGTTACGGCCCCCGTAGCCTTCGTTGAAGATCAAATAGACCACGGCGAGCACCGCGTCGAGACGCTCGCGGAGTAGGTGCGCGGGCGGCACCCGGAATGGGATGCGGGCCGCCTTGATCTTGTTCTTGGCTCGCACCAGCCGCTTCGCCATCGTTGCCTCGGGCACGAGGAACGCGCGGGCGATCTCATCAGTGCTAAGCTCGCCCAGCGTGCGCAGGGTAAGTGCAACCTGGGCCTCGACCGCGAGCGCCGGATGGCAGCAGGTGAAGATCAGCTCCAGGCGTTCGTCGGGAAAGCTCGTGGTCTCCATCGGCACCTCAACCGGACTCTCAGCGGCAAGCAGGCTGGCTTTGGCGGCGAAGACCCGCTCACGGCGGATCGTGTCGGTGGCTCGGTTCCGGGCCGTCGTCATCAACCACGCGCGCGGGTTAGAGGGGATGCCATCGCGGGGCCATCGCTCGGCGGCGATAGCAAATGCCTCCTGCGCGGCTTCCTCGGCGAGGTCAAAATCGCCGAGGAAGCCGATCAGGGTCGCAACGACGCGGCCCCACTCTTCGCGGAAGACCTGCTCGAGGCTCGCTACCAATACACCTCAGACGGTCGAATCTCGATGGCGCCACCGTAGCGGGCTGCTGGGACGCGAGCGGCCACCTCGATGGCCGCGTCGAGGTTGTCGGCTTCGAGGATGAACCAACCGCCGACCGCCTCCTTCGTTCCAACGAACGGCCCGTCCGTCGTAAGGGTCTTGCCGCCCTCGACGCGCACTGTGGTCGCGTTGTGGGGCAGGCCCATCGGCAGGCCCGGAGTGACGCCCGGCGTCTGATTGATCGCCTGGTAATCAGCGTAGACGTTCTTCTGCTCGTCCTCGGGCAGCTCGGCCTGTTGCTCCAGCGCGGTGCCCTGATAGATCAGCATGATGTACTTCATGGCTTACTCCTCCTCATTCTGAGAGTCACAAGTAAGACGAACACCGAACACCAAAATGGACAGCTCAGTAGAGATTTCCTGTGATCTTACCCCCATGTCCCGCTAGCCGCTTGGCCGAAAAGCCTTGAGGTGCTCTTCGGCCGGGCCACTAGCACTACTGCGTTAACTGTGCCGCGAGATGAGAAGCGCCGGGTGACCGCGGGGCAACGTGCCGAGGCCGGCGCGATACGCTTTCCATGATGGCAGGACTCCTTACTCCAGAACTCGACGCGCACGTTCTCGAACGCTGGCAGACCTACGCCTGGCGCTTCCGGCGGCTCTCCGCAGCCTTGCCGCCGCCCTCATCTGCTGGCGACGACTCACCCGCTGATTCTGTTAGGAGCGCTCAAGGAATCGCTGCGGTCGGGGTGGCTGTCCCCGTGGGCGGAACGGGCGCTGGCGACGCACTGGGGGCTGCCGTGCCTGTCGCCGTTGGCGTAACTGTCGGCGGCACTGGCGTTGCGCCGGGTCCCGCGCAGACCGTATTGCTGCGCGGGGACTGCCCGAACGCGTTCGCGGCGGCCACCGCATAGCAGTGCGGAATGGTCGGATCCCAGCCGGTGATCGTCCACTGATTCGTCGTCCCGGGCGCAGTCGCGATCGGGGTGTTCCCCTCATAGATCACGAATCCATCCTGGGCGCCGGGCGCCGCACTCCAGGTGAGCTGGATGGCGGTGTTTGCCACCTGGGTCACCTGCAAATTCGTGGGCGCCGCCGGCAGCGCGGAGCTCGTCGGGGTAGAGCCAGCAGCGGCGCAGACCCGGCCGGACATCGCGGACTCCCCCGTGGCGTTCACGGCGGTCACCGCATAGCAGGTGGTCGTCCCGGGCGCCTGGCCCCCAAGCAGGAGCGAGGTCAGCCCCGGCTGCGCGTTGGCGATCAGGGTGAGGGTGGCGGCACTCGGGTCGCCACTATAGACGCGATAGCCGGTCGCGGTGGAGACCGGGTCCCACGACACTTGCAGCGTCGTGGGGCCCGCCGCAACCACCCGCAGATTGCCAGGGGGCTGCAGCGCCGGCACGCCGCCCGTATTCAGCCGATTGAGGCAGTCCTGCGCCCGCTGGAAGGCCACTCCGGCATTGCGACTGCGCTCGAAGCTGTCCAAGCCGAGGCGCTCGCAGTCCGCGATGCTGGGGAGGACTGCCGTCGGGTCGGATCCCCCGGCGACGGCGACGAACAGGGTCGCGCTCTCGGCGTTCTCGAGGTTGCGCAGCAGTTGGCCGTAGGCCGCCCGGTCTGCCGCACTCCAGGCATAGGAGGCCCCGGATGCCAGGGGCCCAACCTGGAGGGTGCTCACGTCGAATCCGTAGCGCTGCTGCCAGGTGGTGCGGTCGAGGATGAAGTTGCCGTAGTTCGCGGTATTGATGCCGAACAGCTCCACGTCGGCAATCGACTGGATGTGAAGCAGGCGAGGCGCCGCCTCAGTATCCTCCCACTTCGCGAGGTAGATTGGATCGCCGATCTTGGGCAAGCCGGCGGTCAGCCACGGGTCCCCACGCGGGGCCGCCAGCAGTTGTGCCAGACCCACCGCGCACAGGTTGTTCCAGTTGATCACGCGTCCGGCCAAGGCGCGGGTATCGCCGCCCCAGTGGAGCACGCCAAGCTCGTCGACGATGAACAGGTGCGGGGTGCCCGCCAGTTGGATCGGGGACCCCGGCGCGTAGCTGCATTGGGCCTGGGTTGGTGGGACGGCGAAGAACGCCCCGGAGACGAGAACGGCAGCTACGACGGCTAAGACAAGGGCAAATCGCGCCATGAAATCGCTCCTCGACATGCGTTGGATGCACCTGCTCCCGAATGCCCACCGCTGGGGGGCGTGGGGGTGTCGGGGCGACGGCGCTCGCGATCAGGTGGCAGGGGAGCCTGTTGCCAGTGTAGCGGGCCACGGCAGTCGGGCGCTCGGCGTCAGGTCGCCAATTCCATCACAACCGCAGCCGCCACGATGGGCGGTTCGCATGCGGTCGAAGACCCGTGTCTCTTCGCCCTGCGAGCCGCCCGCCGAGCGTGGCGAGCAGATGGTGGGGACGGCCCCTTACGCCTTGTCCCACTCGAAGATGTTCGTCGTCGTGCGCTTCTGGCTGGTGCGCGGCCCGGAGACGCCTTTGAGGAGCAGCTCGGGCACCACCTGCCAGTAGAGCGGCAGCGTCACCACGTTCGCCATGTGCTCGTACACGAGCTGCTGGTGGAGCGGCAGCCGGTCGCGCGGGTCGATCGCTTCTTGCAGCCGGTCGATCAGCTCGTCGAGGTGTGGGTTGCTGTAGGCGCCGTAGTTCGAGCCCCGCCAGCCGTTCTCCGCCGTCGGGATCGAGCGCGTATGCTCCTTCGCGACCCCTTCGTAGAAGGCCGAGCCTGAGGGCCCGACGATCAGGAACCCTGAGCGCGTCGACTCGTAGCTGCGGTCGGCGAGCAGCGCCGTCGGCTCGATCAGCTCCACCGCCGCCACCCCGGTCGCCTTCCAGCCATCCGCGATGATGCTGATCGTCTTGTCGTTCCCGGCGCCCTGGCGGCCCCGGATCTCCAGGTCGAACCGCGCGCCGCTCGCGCCATTCACGAGCACCCCGTCCGGGCCGGGGGTCCAGCCCGCATCTGCCATGAGCTGCCGGGCCCGCGCCGGGTCGAACGGGTACTGCGGGATGAACGACTCCATCTGTGGTCGCAGCGGATCGAACGGCAGGAAGTAGCTATCCGCGGTCGGCGAGAGGCTGTGCGTCATCACCTCGCTCAGCGTCTTGCGGTCGACGGCGTGGTACAGCGCCTGCCGGACCGCCAGGTTGCTCACCCCGTTCGCCGGGCGCGTGAACTCCGGGCGGAACTGCGGCTCCGCCACGAACACCCTGCCAGTCTGGTTGGCGATTACCTGGTTGCCCGTCCCTTCCCACCGCCGCTGCACCTCGAGCGCCGCATCCAGGTCGATGCCTGCCGACGAGGATGAGCTCACCATGTCCACACCGCCCGACAGGATACTGGCGATAGCGGCGTTCGGGTCACGCGCGAAGCGGATGACGAGCGAGTCGAGCTTGGGCCGGCCCTGGTAGTAGTCGTCGAAGCGGGTCGCCTCGATGTACGCGCCGTGCGCCCACGTCGTCAGCCGGTACGGCCCCAGCCCGATGAAGTCGTCGGTGAAGTGGGAGTCGCCAAGGAAGGTCGCTTTGTTCGCCCGGTACGGTGCCTCGAGCAGGTGCTGGGGCGCGATCTCCGGCAGGGTATCGCGGTCGGCTACCGCATATGGTGCGCTCCAGTGCACGATGAAAGTGAGATCATCGGGCGCGCTGGCCGACGCCATGCGCGTGGTTGCGCTGGTCAGTGGAGTCAGCTCGATATCTTTGTTGAGCTCGTACGTAAACATGAGGTCGGCGGAGGTGAAGGGCACGCCGTCGTGCCACTTTACGCCGGGCCGCAGCTTCCACACGGTGTCCATGGTGCCGTCGGGATTCAACCGCCAGGTGCCGTTCTCAAAGGAGGGCAGCTCGGCCGCCAGTTGCGGGTGGTACGTCTCGTACTCGAGCTCCACGAACAGCGAGTTGTGAAAGATGTACTGCGCCTCGCGGCCGATGTCACCCTGGATGTTCGTGTGCAGGTTGCGGATGAACGCCACCGGCTCGTCCTGCATCGTCAGCGTGAAGGTCTTCCGCACCGTGGGCGCCGGGGCGGACCCCGGCGCGGACCCCGGCGCGCTTGCCGGCTCGGTGCGCGAGGGCGCGCCCGGTGCACACGCCGCCAGCAGCATGGTCACCAGCGCGATCGCGCTCAGCGTGATAGGGCGGGCGCGCCGCGTGCCGCTCATCCCGGCTGCACCTTGGCGAGTTGGCCATCGACCAGCGCTACCTGGAAGCCGCTCAGCTCCAGGGGCGCCTCGGCCGCGTAGAGGTAGCGATCCCCCACGGCCTCCACCCCGTGCATGCGCCGACGCGCCCACTCCGGTGCCTCCTCGGTGGCGATTCCCGAGCTCTTCGGGTCACCAGCGCCAGGACCCATGCTCACGATGCAGATCCCGTACTCCAGCTCCTCGGCGGCGACGGACTGCGTAAAGGCACGAATCGATAATTTCGAGAGGTTGTACACGCCGGAGCCGATGCTCTCCGGGTTGGCGCGGCCGCTCAGGCCGCCCTGGCCGAAGTTGATGATGTGCCCGCTGCGCTGGTCTTCCATATAGGGCAGGACGTGTTTGACGCAGAGAAACGTCCCACCGAGGTTGGTGTTCATCACGTTATCGAAGAAGCTCTTCTCCATATAGCGCACGCGGTTCCAGCGGGGCAGCCCCCACTGGAAA
>JAXDLH010000308.1:0-6415 GCA_034666705.1 Chloroflexota bacterium | reverse complement strand
GACGACCAACGCCGCGCTTCAGGCGACGTGGGACCTCCTGCACGAGTTTAAGGAGCGGGGCACCGCGGCGCTCGACGAGGCCGATGCGCGCCGTAAGGGCAGCCGGTGGGGTGCGGCCGACCGGGGCGCATTGGTCGACTCGCGGCTCATCGAGAGCCTGGAGGAGCGCTTCCTCCCGGAGTCGCTGCAGCGCGACTATGACGGCACCTTCGGTCACACCGAGCGCTCGCGCGGGTAGCGGCATCGGTGTACGATACGCGGCAGTAATCGAGACAGAACCGCATGGTGGAGGCGCGCGATGAGCGACTATGAGCCGTACGAGCTGAACATTCTCTATCGGGCGGCGCACTCGGTGATGTGGGAGCTTGCCGACAAGAGCGGTATCCTTGGCGATCTCGGACTTACGATCCGGAGCATGGAGTTCTCCGAGAACTCCAAGAAGGCCGAGGCCGCGCTTTTCGACTCCTCGATCGACTTCGTCGCCGGCAATCACATCACCCCGTATCTCTGGGTCGCACGCGGTCGGCCGATCGTCTGCCTGGCCTCACCGGGCAACGGCGTGAGCGATAGCGTCATCACGAAGGACCGGATCGCGTCCCTCGACGAGTTCAAGGGCCGGGGGATGCGCGTCGCGGACTCCAACCTCATCGACCCGTGGGGCGGCATTCACCATCCGCGGGGCAACCACATCCTGGACGTCGAGCGTGCTGGCTACGACGCCGACGAGGTCGAATGGCTCGAGATGGGGCACCTGGGCGAGGCCGACCTGCCCGAGCGCCTCGTCGAAGCGGTGGCGAGCGGCAAGGCGGACGTCGCGTTCGGTGGCGGCCGCAGCGCTGAGAAGCTGGAAAAAGAGGGGTTGCACGTTCTGCGGCTGCCGACGTTGCCGATGGTGAACGGCACCACGATCACCACGACCTACGACACGCTCCACCAGAAGGACGGCCTGGCGGATCGGCTGGTCAGAGCCATGATTCTGACGATTCACTACGCCCGTGTGCATCCCGAGGAGTCGCAGAAGCTGCTCGACACCAAGCTCGGGCGACCATATGCGGAGAATGGCGGTCGCGCCGCAGGGGTGGCGCGCTACCCGATCCGTCCCTACCCGACGACCGAAGGTGTCGCCAACGCCTACGAGCTGTGCTGCATGCAGCATGAGGAGGCCAAGGCGATCAGCCCGATGGCGCTGTGGGACATGCACTATCTGCGGCAGCTCGACCTATCCGGCTTCATTGACGAGCTCGTGCAGGAGGAGCCAGAGAGCATGCGTGGCCTGGGCTCCGAGCCGAGCTGGATGAGCTAGCGGGCAGTACCCGCCATGAGTCCCAGCACCTGCGCTGCATTGCCGCCGAGAATCTTGCTGGTGTCGTCCGCGGCCAGACCAAGCCCAGCCACCGCATCGAGGCAGTTGCGCACGAAGCGGCGGCCCTCGTCCGGCCCATACGGGTAATTGGTGCCGAACACGAGCCGGTCAGGACCGAAGAAGTCGAGGGCGCAGCGGAGCGTCGCGGCTGGATGGTCGGCGGTGTCGACGTAGAAGCGGCGCAGTTGATCGAGGGGATTCTCCTTCAGCCCGTAGCGCGCGTGGATCTCGTCGGTGCGGCCGGTGTAGATATTGATCGCGCGCTGCGCGAAGAACGGGAGCACACCGCCGACGTCGGCGACGACCCAGTTGATCTCCGGGAACCGTTCGATAACCCGCCCATACACCAGGCGGGTCATCGCCACTGAGGCGTCGAACGCCCAGCCATAGATCAGCACCGGCATGATGTCGAGCCCCGTGGCCTCAGTGGCAAGCGGCACCGTCGGGTGGACGTAGATCGGCTGTCCCAGCGCGGCGATGCGCTCATAGAGTGGGAAGAGCGACTCGTCGTCGAGCGCCCGCCCGTCGAGGTTCGTATAGCAGCCGAAGCCGCGCAGCCCGAGCTCGTGCGTCGCGCGTTCGATCTCGTCCAGCGCCGCCGGAATCGAGGCGGTTGGCAGCGTGTACAGGCCGAGCAGCCGGTCGGCGTCCACCGCGCAGAGTTCGCCGAGCGCATCGTTCGCCACTCGCGCGATCGCAATCGCGTCCTCCGGGTCGAAGCGATCCGCGCCCGGCGGCGGGATGCTCACGACCTGGACGTCGATCCTGAGCTCGTCCATGTGCTGCAGCCGCACGTGCGGATCCTGACCCTGCAACGTCGCGGTGTTGATGCGGCGACCGAGGCGCTTGTCGTACAGGTAGCGCATGCCGCTGTATGGGTCGGGCGGCTCCAGCACCACGTTGCCGTTGAGGTGTTGCAGGGCGTCGAGGTATGCCGGCGGAAAGACGTGGGCCTGGAAATCGACGATCATCGGTGGTCGCCTCCCAGCTCGCTACGGCCCACGATACCACGCTCGCGCTGGGTGTAGTTTTCTGTTATCAAGGGACACCGCAAGCATGCCGGGCCGCCGATAGTGCCGTCCGTAAGGAGAAGCGTGTCATGCCAGGAAAAGTGCGCCGCATCGTGACCGCCGTCAATGATGCGGGTCGCTCGTACATCCTCTCGGACACGGAGCTGCCGCCAGGAGAGGTTGCAGCAAACGAGCCGTTCCGCGTTGGGCTCTGGAAGACGGAGTCGGCCCCGGCGTCGAACGTGGGCACCTACGACCCGGTGCCCGACGGCCAGATCGGCACCATCGCGCCCCCGCACCGAGGCGGCACGATCATCCGCATTACGGACATGCTGCCGGAGACAACCGTACGCCGCGACCCCGCCGAGCTGCGGAGCCGTGGGGCGCGGACTACTGAGGACCGGTCTGCCAAACATCCGGGTTTCCATGCCACGAACACCGTGGACTACGCCGTGTGTCTCGAGGGTGAGATCTGGGCCATCATGGACGAAGGGGAGACGTTGATGCACGCCGGCGACGTGCTGATCCAACGCGGCACATTCCATGCGTGGTCGAACCGCAGCGACCAGGTCTGCCGCATGCTGTTCGTGCTGATCGACGCGGAGCCAATTCCGGGCCACTGAGCGCAGCGCCAGAAGCCGGCGGCTGCCGTGCTCGCCCGGGCTGCCCGTGCGCTGGACCCATGGAATGGTTTGTCGCCTCAGCTATGCTCTGGCCCGTGACGCAGCGACGAACGTTGGGGGTGCTTGAATGATTCTCATCACCGGCGGTCTCGGCTTCATCGGCCTCCATACGGCTCGGGCCTGTCTGGACGCGGGGGAGAGCGTCGTGCTGACCCGCTTCCGGTCGGCGCGGGTGCCCGACTTCTTGAAAGACGAGGTGGGCAAACGGGTCTTCGTCGAGCCGGTCGACCTGAACAGCCCCTACTTGATCATGGATGCGATCAAGAAGTACCGGCCGACGGCCATCTGCGACCTTTTCGTACCCCGCCGCGGCACGCTGCCGGCGGGTGAGGACTACCGGGTGAAGATGGACGGGTTCCTCCACGTGCTCGAGGCTGCCCGGCTCGGCAACGTGCCCCGCGTCGCGCATGCCAGCTCGCTCGCCGTGTATGGCAGCGTGATCGAGGGGCCATACCGCGAGTCGACTCCGCTGCCGACGACCTCGCGGAGTGAGACCGAGGCGTTCAAGAAGTCTGAAGAGATTCTCGGGAACTACTACGCCGACCAGACGGGAACGGACATTGTCTTTCTCCGGATCGGCAACGTCTATGGGCCGCTGTATGACCGGGAGAACCGCACGAATACCCGGATGATCCGCGCCGCGATGGCTGGGACGCCAGCATCATGGGAAGGGGTCCCTGGTGGGGCGCCATATGCCGAAGGTCAGGAGGACCCCCTCTACGTCAAGGATGGCGCCCGGGCGATCGCGATGCTCACCATGGCTCACAACCTGCCGAGCCGGGCGTACAACATCGGCAACGGCCAGCCCGTCACCTATCAACAGATGGCAGGTGCGGTGAAGCGGGTGTACCCGAATGCGCAGATCGAGCTGCAACCGGGCAGGCCGCCCCGTGCCCAGCCGTACCGGGGTATGGAGATCGGCCTGATCAAGGATCACGTGGGTTGGGAGCCGCAATACGACATCAACCGGGGCATGGCCGAGTGGATCGAGTGGTTGCAGACCCACCCGGAGTAGCGCGTTGACCAGCAGCGCAGGCGCGAGTGAGATTGTGGGCAGTGGTGCGACGCAGGTCCAGCCGTACTTTGCGGCGGCCACCGCCCCAAACCTCGCTCGTCCCTAACATGGCAAAGGACCCGAATGCGAGGTCTGGGGCGGGCATGGCCTGCCACAACCGTCCTATTTGGGGCTACATTCGGAAGCCCATTCCGAGGTCGTCGAAATAGACAGCGCCTGTCTCGAGTAGAGCAGTCAGGTAGTCCCAATTGCCGCGACGATCCCCGTCCGCCGCGCCGGGGTGCAGTTCCGCATAGCGGTTCCGGCCTGCGGCGCGCGCCTCCGCCGTTGCCTGATTGCGGCTGGCAAAGGTCTCCTTGTCGACGTCGAGGATCTCGCCAGGGTCGCCCGCACGCGAGGCGATCCAGTTCATGCGGGCCAGCGTCTCCAGCGTCAGCGCGCGGCTGGTTGCCTCTTCGACGGATCGGCCCGTCACGAGGATGCCGTGGCGGCTGAGGAGGATGACGTCTTTCTGGCCGAGCGCGTCGACCATGGGCAGGGTCTCTTCGACCGTCTGCAACGTGATCGAACGGTCATAGATCGGTACGCCCGCGCCGGCCATCGAGGCCGCGCCCGGGTTGAAGCCGCCGAAGATCGGCCGCAATGGCACGTTGTTGATGGTGCAGAGTACGGCACCGGGCGGGTGGGCGTGGATCACCGCGTTGACCTCAGGCCGCCGCTTGTACACCTCGGTATGCAGGTAAATCTCCGAGACGCGTGCGACCCCGGTGTTGTCCCCAACGGGTATTGCGTCCGGTCCGACGCGAATGATGCTCGACGGCTCGGCAAACCGCAGCCCCTTGTCCACGTGCGGCCGCCCGCGCACCAGGATGTCGTCCGTCCCCGGTACGCGATGGCTGACGTGGCCGGTAGATCCAGTGACGAGCCCGTGCTGCGCCAGAATCCGGCAGGACGTCGCAATGATCTCACGGAGATGATCAAGTTGGTAGCGGTCCACCTGCGCGTGCTCTGCTACTCGTGCCATAGCTCTCCTTTCACGCAAACGATGCCCGCCCTGCCTGCATCGCTGCACTGACCATGGTAGTCGAGGGAGCGGTGAAGTCAAGGGCGAGGTACTATCTGCCGTGACACGCGGTGCCAGGGCAGCCCTGGTGGAAGAGCAGATCGCGAAGACGTGGCAGGTGGACCAGGTTGAATACGCTCGTCCGTGAAGCCAGGATTCGCCTCGGGCTGCCGCTGGCGTTCGTCGTCGCGATGTGGTTGGCCGGCGCCGCGACGCTGCTGACGCACGGCGCGCTGCTCGCCTACGGCATTCGCCCCCGTACGCTGATTGGCTTGTGGGGCATCCTGTTCGCCCCATTTCTGCACGCCAACCTGGCGCACCTGGTGGCGAACACGGTGCCCTTCCTCGTGCTCGGGTGGCTCGTGGCGCTGCGGGGGCAGCGGGAGTTCCTCGTCGTCACGTTCACGGTGATGGTGCTTGGTGGAGGGAGCGTCTGGCTCCTCGGCCGGCCATTCAGCGATCACATCGGCGCGAGCGGAGTCATCTTTGGCTACCTCGGCTTTCTGCTCGCCCGCGGTGTGTTCGAGCGCAGTGTCCGCTCCGTCGTGCTCTCCCTGGTGGTGTTCTTCCTGTACGGCGGCACGATCTGGGGCGTCCTCCCCGCCGCCAACGGCGTCTCATGGGTGAGCCATCTCTTCGGCGCGCTCGCCGGAATCGTCGCCGCGCGAATTCTCACCACGTCAAAAACGGTGACCCCGTCTGCATCTTCGGGTTGGGCTTAGGGCGCACGGCAATCGGCCGCAGTGAAGCCGCCGGGTGATGCGGCACGGAAGTTCGTGGAACTGCTGACCCGGCTTGTGCCCGAGCCGATTGCCGTGCGCTGGACGTGATCGCTCGACGCTCCATGGCGGCGCCGCGACACGCTGCGTCGCAACGAGTGAACCGCATCCACTGCGCACGCATGCAACCGGACCGCATCCCCTGCGTACGTATGCAACGGCTCACGCCATGCGGCGCCGCGACACGCCGCGCAGCAACGCCTGGCCTGGGGGTAGGGGCGATGGCTTGCCTCGCCCGCGTGCCTGCAATCTTGGTTCTATCGACCGGTTTCCCCGCCTGCGGGGGGCGGGCGAGGCAAGCCATCACCCCTACCGACAAACCGACGTCGAGCGACCGGCAATAGGCAGCAGCATGTTGGACGAGCTGGGGCGGTTGGCCTTCACGGCCAGACTCCGCCGATGCAGCATGGACGAATTCACGGTCCGGGTCGTTTGACTATCGCGTCGGCCCAGCCTATTGTCGGTCGCTCTTGGTACGCCGGTCTGAGCCCCGCGTGCGGGC
>JAXDLH010000307.1:0-2793 GCA_034666705.1 Chloroflexota bacterium | reverse complement strand
GGCTGAACTTGATGGCGTTGTCGAGCAGGTTGGTGATCACCTGTTCGAAACGCAGCGGGTCGATCCTGGCACCGAGGTGCTCGGGCCCCTCCACCACGAGCGGGTGCCCGCTAGCATTGCCGCGCTGGGCGATCACCCCGCGCACGAGTGCCGCTACGTCGGTCGGGACGGGCTCGACGCGCAGCTTGCCGGCCTGAATCTGCGCCCGGTCGAGCAGACGCGCCATCAGATGATTCAGCTTGGCGGTTTGCTGGTCAATCGTCTGCAACGTCGTGTGGACCCGCTCCATTGGCAGCTCGCGACCCTGGCCGGCATGCCGCAGCAGCGTCTGGGCGACGAGGCGCAACGACGTCACCGGCGTCTTCAGTTCGTGGGCGGCGACAGAGAGAAACTCGTCGCGGGCGATCAGCGCCTCCTGCAGCTCCTCGTTGCGCTGCAGCAGCTCCGCCTCGGCCGCCCGCCGCGCCTCGATCTCGGCCTCGAGGGCATGCGCCTTCTGCTGGAGGAGGGCGATCGACCGGAGGCGGTGGTCCGCGTTGGTGAGCGCCGCGTAGCTCTCGGCCGGCACCACGTGCGAATGCTCGGCGCAGACCTGCTCGATCGGTCCGCCATCGGCGCCGCGGGAGAAGAACGCCATCGGGTACGCGCAGTGCAGGTAAAAAGAGTGCGTCTGCGCGAGCGTATTCCAGAGCTGCTCGAGGCGAATCGCCGCCTCCGGTCGGCCGTCGGCCCACAGCAACGCGACCATCTCGCCGAATGCGGCGACCCGCGAGTGCTCACTGCGAGCGGCGGCGGTGGCCTGCACGATCACGTTGCCGACGACGCGGTCGAAACGCACCGCGTCCGGACCGCTGTCGCCCATGAACGTGGCGAGCATCTCGGCGGCGTCGAGCACCACGAACCGTCCCTCGGCAATGGCATGCGTGGTGTCAAGGCCGCAGTCGTCGAGCCGGTCGAGGAGCCCTTCGCGATGGGGTGCGGTGGCGATCACAATGGCGGCGTCGCCGCCCCCAAGCGCGGACCCGACGAAGTGGGCCAGCCCGTCCAGCAGGTAGCCGTCATCCTCGTAGAACTGGACGCTGTGCCCGTGAGAATCGAGGTTGCCCCAATCGGCGAGCGGCGCTGTTGGGATCATGGGCTGGACGTGATCTAGCGCTACGCTCATCGATCACCTTTGTGGCAGGACGGCCCACCGCTCCGTCGTACACCAATACTAATGGTCGCAGGCCTGGTCGGCCACTTGCAGGGGGTAAACGTTCAGTAAACGGTGCTGGCTGTGACGGGCATGTGCTAGCGGCGGGCGCGCTCGACGACGGCGAGGAGCTCCTCGAGGTCGAACGGCTTGGAGAGGACGTAGGCGGCGTTGATCTCTCGCGCCCGGACCTGGGCGTCGGTGGCCGCCGTCATGACGCAGATCACCAGCGGCAGACTGCGCTCCTCGACCGCCCGGGCGAAGGCCCAGCCGTCCATGACGGGCATCCGCATGTCGAGCAGCACGAGGTCGGGCAGCTCGCGTTCGACGATGGCGAGCGCCTCCGCGCCGTTGCGCGCGGTGGCTACGGCGTAGCCTTCGGCCTCGAGGGCGCGACCCACCGCCTCGCGGATGTCGGGGTCGTCGTCGACGACCAGGACCTCGCCGCGAGGGGTGCCGTCTGGGCGCGTGGCACCAAGGCTGGGTTCTATGGATCCCCGGCCCGAATCATCTGAGGCACGGGTTGGGAGAGCTTGGTGGATGCTCCCAACCAGCTCGTCGACGCCGAACGGCTTGAGGAGCACGCCCGCGAGTCCGTAGGTGGCGGGGTTGATGCGCTGCGCCTCGGCGAAGCCGGTCATCACGATGATCGGGGCAGCGCGGACGCCCGCCCAAAACTCCCCGACGCGGGCGAACGACGAATCGTGAAAGCCGATGCCGAAGAGGTCGGTGAGGACCAGATCGACCGGCTGCGTGGCGAGCACCGCGGCGGCCTCCTCCAGATTGTGGGCCTGTTGCACGGAGAAGCCCTCGATCTCCAGCGCGTCGCGCAACGTGTCCAGCAGGGTGGCATCGTCGTCCACGACGAGCAAGCGCGTCGGAATGGGCGGCACTGGCTCGGGCATTGGGCCTCGCCTCCGAGGACGGCAGAACGGCCGGTCCGGCGGCCCCCCGGTGGCACCAGAGCGGACGCACGAGCGAATCGGCACCCACTCATCGTAGCATGGCGACAGGCCACACGTATCCGCCCTGGGCTGCCATGGATGCGGAACGCCTGAGGCTGCAGGTGTGGGCCGATAGCCGTGGGGCGTCAAGCACCGCGCGAGCGGAGTTGCAGCACCCGGGCCAGGGCGGGCGTGACGTGAGTGCTTAAGGGAGGATGCGGGCTTGTCTGTGATCCGGCGCTCGGGAAAGGTGCCGTACAATGATGGCCTCCCCGGATCGCCGGAGCTGCCATGGCCGCACTGCCACCTGCCCTGCGTCACCACGATTTCCGTATCTATTGGACGGGTCAGGCTCTCTCTACCTTCGGCAGCCAGTTCACCAGCATCGCCATGGCGTGGCAGATCTACGAGCTGACCAACTCGGCGGTGCAGATCGGCCTGCTCGGCCTGGCGCGCGCCGTGCCGCAGATGATCATGCTGTTGCTCGGCGGCCTGCTCGCCGACGCGGTGGATCGGCGGCGGCTGATGATCGTGACCCAGTTCTTGCAGTTCGCCATCTCTGCGGCGCTCGCTACCCTCACGCTCGCGCACCTCGTCGCGCCCGCGGTGCTCTTTGCCGCCTCGTCGCTGTTCGCGCTCTGCGGCGCGCTCGAGATG
>JAXDLH010000306.1:0-5377 GCA_034666705.1 Chloroflexota bacterium | reverse complement strand
CTTCAAGTCATGGCGAGTCTGCGGGCGAGGCGGGTTGAGCTCTGGTTCAGTCGACGTGATAACAATCGGTCGCTAGTCCACGAGAAGGCGGACGTCGGCCACCGACGCGTCGAACGTATGCCCCGCGCCAAAGACCTCGATCGAGTCGATGATCTCCGGCGGGCTGCGAAACTGGGCAAGGTCGACCGCGTAGTCGGTCCAGACACCACGCTTGATGGAGTCGCCGAGCGGCGTGGGCCTATTCTCCGGGTTCGCATAGTAGAAGCCCATCGTCCAGATCTGCCCGGCGCCCCGGCTATCACGGTACCGCAGCCTCAGCATCATCGGATACTCCGTACCGAGATAGCCGCCGCCGGAAAGCGACGCGCTGTCGACTTTGACGAGCGCGTGCAGCACGATGCTGCGGGCGCCGCTCACATTGACGCCGAGCGCCTGGCGCAGTCCTGTCTCGTTGTGTGAGTCAAGCTCACTCGTCCGGGTGAAGCGCGCGGCTGCAGACGGCGCGCCGCTCTCGGTTGGTCGCACGATTTGCCGTATTCCTGGCACGTCAGGTCGACCCTCCTCACGATCCTCCCAGGGCTCCCAGCTCCCAAAGCCGGTGGCAAAGTTGCCGTTGGCAATCACGTCTTCCAGGACGCCGACGACGCGGAAATCCTGGTTTCCGGGGCTCAGGAGGATCTTCTGGTTGGTCGCAATCTCGATCGTCTGCGACCCCACCGCGGCCGCGGTGCGACCGTCCCAGACCGAGATCCGCGTGCCATCGTCGCCCACCCGCAGGGTGTACTCGCCCGGCACGAACGCCGATGCGCCATTCGGCGTCACGACGTTCACGGTGTATGGCTTCTCGAGGATTTGTGGGATCTCCATGCGGATGGCGCCCTGTACGAGCGTGAAGCTGAGTTGCGTGGAGTCAGAATTGAAGCGGCCGATGCGAGCGGTATTCACCTCGAGTCGGCTATTCGGGAAGAGCTGGACCAATGAGCCATCGAAGAAACGCAGATTGGCGCTCGATCCGAAGCTCGTGACCACCGTGTCGTGCTCAAAGACCTGGGTGCCTGATGCAGCGCTCGCATCGCGCGCCTGGTCAGCCTCGCGGTAGAGCACGACGCCGTTGACCTGCTCGATGGTCGTGGGTACTGGCGCGGCGGCGAGCCGCCAGGTTGCGGACCCCCAGCGCACCGCACTGATGGCGAGCACGACCCAGAGGGTGAGCGCCACGAGGACGATAGTCCAGACGAGCCGACGGACGCCAGCCTGCCGTGACGGCGACTCCCAGCGGCCGGTCAGCGCGACCGGTGCAGCCTCCTCGCTCACCCATACCCCCTGAAATCTGGCGGCTCGACTCCGTTTCATCCTAGCAGAAGCGATACGACCAGGCGATTACATGGCCCACCTCAGCAGCGCCAGAGCCTATGTGGGCTCTGGCGACGTGCGGCCCCGGTCGCGGGCGTAGCGCTCGCGGTTGCGCTGCGCCGCCGCATCGTCCGGCCGCTGCCAACCGGCGAGCGCCGTCGCCGCAAACTCCACGAAGCGGCCGGCAATGATCGCTTCGCGCGCCTGGCCGACGAGCCGCGCCAGATAACGCAGGTTATGGATGCTCGCCAGGCGGAAACCAAGCTCCTCTCCGGCACGCACGAGATGATGAATATAGCCCGCCGCGAAGCGCGTGCAGGCTGCGCAGTCGCACGCCGGGTCCAGGGGGCCAGACATCGATGCCAGCGACGCGCTCCGCAGGCTGAGCCGGCCCCGCGGCGTGAAGATAGCCCCATTGCGTCCGAGCCGGGTGGGCAGCACACAATCGAACATGTCGACCCCACGCGCGATGGCGCCGAGCACGTCGTCCGGTGCGCCGACACCCATGAGGTAGCGGGGTCGCGACGCCGGTAGCGGTGCAACGGCCGCCTCGAGGGCCGTCCACGTATCGGCTCGGGCCTCACCCACACTCAGCCCACCAATACCGAAGCCGTCGAATGCGCCCTCTGCCAACTCGGAGGCCGATTGCTGCCGCAGCGCGGGGTTCACGCCTCCCTGGACGATGGCAAATACCAGTTGACCGGCGGCGTGCGGTGCGGCGAGCGAGCGGTACGCCCACCGCGTCGTACGCTCATTGGCGAGGCGCACGGTCTCGAGGGTCGCGTCGTGCGGTGGGCACACGTCGAGCACCATGGCGATGTCAGAGCCGAGCGCCGCCTGGATCGCCATCGCGCGCTCAGGCGTCAACGTCCGCTGCGAGTCGTCGAGATGTGACTGGAACCGCGCGCCCCCCTCGTCGATCTCAGCCAGGTGAGCGAGGCTCAGGATCTGGAAGCCCCCGCTGTCGGTGAGAATCGCGCGGTCCCACCCTATGAAATGGTGCAGCCCGCCCGCACGCTCGATCACGTCCTCGCCCGGGCGCAACCAGAGATGGTAGGTATTGCCGAGGATGCATTGCGCGCCGAGCGAGCGCACGTCGGCAGGCGTCAGCCCCTTCACCGTCCCCTGCGTACCCACGGGCATGAACGCCGGCGTTTCGATCGGGCCGTGGGCGGTCTCGAGCACACCGGCGCGCGCACCCGAGGATTCGGCGAGGATGTCGAAGCGGCCGCTCATCGTGGTGTTCGCTGAAAGGGGACCGATAGCACACAACGCGAGTTTTCACTCAAGTGACTAGCATGATTTTCGCATCTCAAAGCATTTATTGGTGGAAATTGACGGTCCAACAGGGATCTATAGCGCAGTAAGAGATGCTCGTCTGCACCTCTGGTATACTTGCGGCGAGGGAGCACGCCAGTGGTAGACCGCGTCGTAACTGCAAGCGCCCGGCCCGAAGATGATGGCAATGAGGGCACGCTCCGCCCCCACCATCTCACGGAGTTCGTCGGCCAACAGAAAATCAAAGAGAACCTCGGCATTTTCATCGACGCCGCAGTCAAGCGTGAAGAGCCGCTCGACCACGTGCTGCTCTACGGACCACCTGGCCTTGGCAAGACGACCCTCGCCAACATCATCGCCGCCGAGATGCAGGTCAACATTCGCACCACCTCCGGGCCGGCTGTAGAGCACCCTGGTGAGCTCGCCTCGATCCTCACGCAGCTCCGGCGCGGCGACATCCTCTTCATCGACGAGGTGCACCGCCTGAGCCGCATCGTCGAGGAGTCGCTCTACCCAGCGATGGAGGACTACGTCTGGGACATCATGGTCGGCAAGGGCCCAGCCGCGCAGAGCCTGCGCCTCTCCCTGCAGCACTTCACGGTAATCGGCGCCACCACGCGGATGGCGATGCTGACCTCGCCACTGCGTGACCGCTTCGGCGTGACGTACCGGCTCGACTATTATGACGAAGACTCGCTCGTGAAGATTGTGCAGCGCTCCGCCCGCATCCTGGCCGTCGAGATCGACGAGGCCGCCGCGCACGAGATTGGCCGCCGCTCGCGGGGTACTCCGCGCGTCGCGAATCGCCTGTTGCGAAGGGTCCGCGATTACGCCCAGGTGCGCGCCGATGGAGCGATCACGGAGGCGGTTGCCCAGGACGCACTGCTGCGCCTCGAAGTGGACGAGCTGGGCCTCGACGAGGTCGACCGCAAGGTCCTCCTCTACGTGATCGACAAAGCCAACGGCGGACCCGTCGGCCTCGAAACGATGGCGGCCGCCACGGGCGAGGAGGCCGACACGATCATGGACGTGTACGAGCCGTTCCTGATCCAACTGGGCTTTCTGCAGCGCACGCCGCGCGGCCGAACGGCCACGCTGCTCGCCTACGAGCACCTCGGTCGCACGCCGCCCCGTCGCACACCGGACGATCCTCAGGACCGCCTGCTATAACCGCCCTTTGTCATCCTTGAGGCCGCAGCCGAAGGATCCGTACCTCGGCCGCGGTAGCAACGGATTCTTCGCTTCGCTCGGGAAGATACGTCCAGCAGCATGACAGGCTCTCAGGCATGACGTCGGCCGTCCAATAACATCTCTTATGTCAGTCTCGCAGTCTGGCGGCACCGCAACACCCACGAAGCTGCCTCGGAAATAGATTTTTACGCCGCGGTGGCGCCCCGCCGGGGCATGACGACTCAGGAGGATCGACCTCACGGTGACCCAGGATCCTGATCTGCTGCTCTCCTCGTACGATTACGTCCTTCCGCCTGAGCTGATCGCCCAGGCACCCGCCGAGCCGCGGGATTCCGCCCGATTGCTAGTGCTCGATCGCGGCACGGGCAGCGTCACCCATCGCCACGTTCGCGACCTGCCGGACCTCCTGGATCCGGGCGACCTCGTGGTCGTGAATCGGAGCCGCGTGCTGCCATGCCGACTGTTGGGCCACAAAATCCCGAGTGGCGGCCGCGTCGAGCTGCTCCTTCTCCGCCCGCTGGCAGACGACGCCTGGGAGGCACTCGTCGGCGGACGGCGCGTCGCGGACGGCCAGCGGGTCCGGATCGCCGACGACGTCGTGGCCGAGATCGGCGGGCACACACCCGGCGGGCGCGAGGTGCGCTTCCCGAGCATTGAGGACGTGCCGGCGCTGCTCCGAGCGCATGGCCATATGCCGCTGCCCCCATATATTCACGGTTACGCAGGCGACCCCGGGCGCTACCAGACCGTCTATGCAGAGGTCGAAGGCTCCGCGGCCGCGCCAACCGCCGGTCTGCACTTCACGCCTGAGCTGATCGAGCGACTCGGGACCCGGGGCATCGGCTGGGCGACGGTGCTGCTCCACGTTGGGCTCGACACGTTTCGGCCAATCGCGCATGAGCACGTCATGGAGCACAAGATCCACACTGAGTGGGCGGAGATCGACGAGTCGACGGCCGAAGCCATTGCCGAGACGAAGCGGCGCCACAAGCGGGCCGTGGCAATCGGCACGACGACCGTGCGAACTTTGGAGTTCGCCGCCCGCGATGGCGCGGCCCGGCCATTCCGGGGAAGCGACGACCTCTTTATCGTGCCCGGCCACCGCTATCAGGCAGTCGACGCGATGCTGACCAACTTCCATTTGCCGCGCAGCTCGTTGCTATTGCTCGTCGCCGCGTTTGCGGGCCGGGAGCGGATGCTGGAGGTCTACGAGACCGCGGTCCGCGAGCGCTATCGCTTCTTCAGCTTCGGCGATGCCATGCTGATCCTCTGATACCACAGACCGGCTCGTACGTAGCAACAACTGCGAGCGCCTGGTTGCAGTGACTCGTGCTGGCCTCGGTGCCCTGGTTCCGCGCGACTGGGCGCCGCCCTCAACGCGCCAACCCGCATCAGCTATGATGCACCGCGCCGGCCTTATCACGGTTTGGTTGCGTGCAGCCAACATGCGTGCTTGGGTACAGGTCCGCTGGAGTCACACTTGCCTCTGGATAACCTGCTTTTTCCAGAGCCGTTGCACTACACCTGTCGCGGCTGTGGCGGTTGCTGCCGCAAC
>JAXDLH010000305.1:0-2709 GCA_034666705.1 Chloroflexota bacterium | reverse complement strand
GTCAACGGGGCCTGGGGCAGCGCCGCCGACGGCGCGACCTTCGAGGGCGTCAGCCCGATAACCGGCGAACCCGCCCACCTGCTCGCCGACGGGGGCAGTGAGGACGTGGACCGGGCGGTGCGCGCGGCCCGCGCCGCGCTCCACGCACCGGCCTGGCGCGACATGATCCAGACCCGTCGGGGAGCACTGCTGCGGCGTCTCGGGGACCTCGTCCTGGACAAGGTGGACGAGCTGGCGCGGATCGAGACACTCGACAACGGCAAGCTGCTTCGCGAGACGACCGGGCAGGTTCGCCGGGTGCCCGAGTTCTTCTACTACCACGCGGGCATCGCGGACAAGATTCAGGGCTCGGTGGTGCCGGCCACTCAGCCGCAGCTGCTCAACTACACGTTGCGCGAGCCGATCGGCGTGGTGGCGGCGATCATTCCGTGGAACTCGCCGCTCCAGCTGGCCGCGATGAAGCTGGCTCCGGCGCTCGCCTGCGGGAACACCGTCGTGCTGAAGCCCAGCGAGCACGCGACGGCGTCGTTGCTGGAGCTGATGCCCCTGTTCGAGGAGGCGGGCTTCCCGCCGGGTGTGGTGAATCTGGTGACCGGCCGCGGCGCGGCCGGCGCCGCGCTCGCGGAGCACCCGCTCGTGAACAAGGTCGCCTTCACGGGAGGGACGGAAACCGGCAGGAAGGTGGCGATGGCGGCCGCATCGCACTTCGCGGGCGCCACGCTGGAGCTGGGCGGAAAGAGCCCCCAGCTGGTATTCGAGGACGCGGACCCCGGCGAGGTGGTCAAGGGCCTGCTCGGGGGCGTGTTCGCCGCGGGTGGCCAGACTTGCGTCGCAGGGTCGCGGGCATTCGTCCAGGCGGAGCTCTACGACGAGGTGTGCGAGCGCGTCGCCGAGCGCACGGACGCGTTGCGCGTGGGCGATCCCCTGGACGACCGCACGGATGTCGGGCCGCTCGCCATCGAGGCTCAGCGCGACAGGGTCGAGCACTACGTGGAAAGCGCGCGGGAGGAGGGCGCGACGCTGCGGGCGGGCGGTAGGCGCCCAGACGACCAACCGCGCGGTTGGTTCTACCGCCCAACGCTGTTCTCCGACGTTCGCAACGACATGACGCTCGCCCAGGAGGAGGTCTTCGGGCCGGTGCTGGCAATGGCGCGCTTCGAGACGGATGAAGACGCCGTCCGGCTGGCCAACGACAGCCGCTTCGGCCTCGCCGCCGGCGTCTGGACGAACGACCTCCAGCGCGCGCATACGCTTGCCGCGAGGCTCGAGGCGGGAACGGTGTGGGTCAACACGTACCGGTCGCTGACTCCGGTCTCGCCGTTCGGCGGCGTCAAGGACAGCGGGATCGGGCGAGAGAACGGCATCGACGTCGTGTTGGAGTACACCCGCGTCAAGAGCGTGTGGGTGAACCTCTCGAAGGCTCCCGGCCCCGATCCCTTCCCGCCTCGGTGAGCGAGCTTCGAGCATCCCACTGAGGTCGCACGCCGGTCACCTCCAGGCGGTACTCGCCGCCCTCTGCTTTGCCACGGCGGGGTTCATGACCAAGACGTTCGAGGACGCCGGCGGCGCTGCAACCAGCTTGATCTTGCTGCGATCGCTCACGGGGCTCGCCGTCTTCTCGGCCGCTGTGGTCGCGATGCGCGCCGAGTTGCCCTCGCGCCCACTGATCGCGATTGGACTGGGGCTCGGTGTCTTTCAGCTGATCTCGAGCGCCGGACTCGTGCTGGGCTTCGCCAACGCTCCGGCAAGCCTCGTCATCCTCGCCTTCTACGTCTACCCGATCCCCGTGGTGATCGCCGCCTCGGTGTTCCTCGGCGAGAGCGTGGGGTGGCTGCGCGCCGTCCTCGTCGCCATGGGCATCGTCGGCCTCCTGCTCGCCGTCGGCACACCGGAGTCGGCCAGCCTCTCCGGAATCGGGTTCGGGCTGGCCGCCGGCCTTGGGATGTCGTGCCTGGTGCTCGGCAGTCGCTACCTCTACCAGTCAGGCGTCCAGGTTCCCCAGGTCTTGACGTTGACCTACATCGGACCGGCGGCCACCCTGCTCGTGCTGCTTGCCGCGGGAGCCATATCGTTGCCAGCGGCCCGGTCCGACGTCCTGATCCCCGCGTTTGCCTTCGTGACGATCTCGTCGGTGATCCCCATCAGCCTGTTCGGGCTGGCGGTTCGCAACATCGGCGCCGGTACCGCTGCACTGCTCACGACACTGGAGCCCCCTGCCGCGGTGCTGATCGCGTTCCTGCTCTTGGACGAGTCGTTGACCGCCGTGCAGCTGCTGGGAGGGGCGCTGATCGCCTCCGCGGCGGGGCTGCTCAGCATCCTTCCCGCCGGGGGCGACACCTCCGCGGGGCCCCCGACGCAATCGCCGCCCGTCGCGACACGGGCCTAGGCGAGAGTCCGGAGCCGCGCCAAATGCACGGGTTAGAGTAGGGCCGTGGCCCAGCAAAAGCGTGGCAGGCTGAGCGGGCCCGCGGTGGCGGAGTACCCGGACCCAAGAGAGCGGATTCTCGTCGCCGCCTTTCGGGTGGTGGCGCGCGACACGATCAGTGGGACGCGCATGCCCGTAATCGCGAGGGAGGCAAATCTCAGCCAGGGGGCGCTCCACTACTACTGGGAGTCGAAGGAGAACCTGCTCCTGAACCTGCTGGACTGGCTGCTCACCGCGTTCCGGGAAGGGCGCGGCATCTCCTCGGGCGAGTCGGTGCCGCCCGT
>JAXDLH010000304.1:0-4130 GCA_034666705.1 Chloroflexota bacterium | reverse complement strand
CGGCTGGCTGATGTACGATCTCACCGGGTCGACGGTCGAGCTCGGGCTCGTGAGCGGGGTGCGGCTCCTGCCGGCGCTCGTGCTGGCGCCGATCGCCGGCGTGCTCGCCGACCGGGGGGACCGCAAGTTCCAACTGCTCGTGGCGCAAGCGATCAACGCGGTCATGAACTTCATCCTCGCGGCGTTGCTGCTCGCGGGGCGCATCGAGACCTGGCACATCTACGCCACCGGCTTCATCGTGGCGATCGTGCAGGTGTTCGAGATCCCGGCCCGGCTCTCGATGATGCCGGAGAGCGTGGACCGCACCCACCTGACGAATGCGCTGGGCCAGGGGGCGCTGGCGTGGAACGTGAGCCAGACGGTGGGGCCGGCCGCGGCGGGCGGCTTGATCGCGGCGGTGGGCGTGGGCTGGGCCTACGTGGTGCAAGGGCTCATCTATGCGTTCTCGACCGTCTGGACCCATCAGTTGCGCATCGGCGGGCGCGTCGTGCGCAATGAGAGCGAGCCCCTCTCCATCGTGCGCGGCACCATCGAGGGCTGGCGCTACATCCTGCACCACCCGGTGATTCGCGGCGGGATGGCGGTGCTGCTGCTCGTGGCGTGCTTCGGCCTCTCGATCCTCACGCTGCTGCCTGCCTTCGCGCGTGACGTGCTGCAGACGGGGCCGACGGGCCAGGGGCTGCTCGTCACGGTGATGGGCGTCGGCGGCATGGTGGCGTCGTTCCTCGTCGCGGCGGTGAGCGACCGGTTCCCGAAAGGGAAGATCATGTTAGCGGGCGGCGTTGCCTTTGGTCTGGCCGAGGTCGCCTTCGGGCTTTCCTCATGGTTCGTCCTCTCGCTGCTCTGCATGGCCGTGATCGGCGTGAGCTCGGTGCTGTGCACGGCGCTCGTGAATACTGTGCTGCAGCGCCACTCGGCGCCGGAGATGCGCGGGCGGGTGACGAGCGCGTTTCAGCAGAACCAGGTGGCGATGACCGGTGGGGGCATCATGATCGGTACCCTGGCCGCCGCCGTGGGCACCCCGGGGGCCGCGATCATCATGGGCTTCGCCTGTACGTTCGGCGTAATCGCGATCGCCATCGCAATGCCCGCGGTCCGCGCGATTCGGCAGTAGCTGCGAGGAGTTGCTATTCCTTACGGTTGCGCCACTTGCTCGCCAGATGAGCTCCGGTGGCCCCCTGTACTGTTGCTACAATCGCCGGCAGGACGCGTTCGCAAGTCACGTTCTTCGCAGAGGACACGCTGGATTCGCCGCTGCTCCCCGGCTTCTCGCTGCCGCTCGGCGATCTGTTCGCCCGTCTCCCCGCGGTCTGACGCGTTAGCTCAGTTCACGCCTCATAGTCGCGGCGCTCTCATGCTGCCATCCGTTGCGCGGCGGGCTTACCGTACAGGGGCCGGTTCGGAGGGGTTTGGACGGGCCGGCTCGGTGGGGGCCGGGGGCGCTGACGGGGCGTGTGGGGTACTGGCGACTTTCTCCACGTCCCAGAGGGCGCGGCTGCGACCGGTCGGTACCAGCGCGGTGAGCAGGGCCGCAGCGCTGAGGCCGACCGCCAGCGGCGCGCCCCACAGGTTCGCCATGATGCCCAGCGGGAGCGACGCCACGCGCCAGGCCCCCCACGTGCTGGCCATGAACAGACTCATCACCCGGCCGCGCAGCCGCTCTTCCAGCACCTCCTGGAGGGCGGTATTGGCGAGCGTGGTGGCAGCGCTGGAGCAGGCGCCCGTGACGAAGAGCAGCCCGAGCGCCAGCGGGAAATTGCGGGTGATGCAGAAACCGATCAACGAGATCGCCAGTACCGCCGACGTGGCGAGGAAGCCGCGGACGACCGGGACCCGCCCGGCGAAGGCGAGGGCGAAACCCGCCGCGATCGTGCCCGCGGCGGGCAAGGTCAGCATCAGGCCGAGGCCCTGCGGGCCGACCTCGAAGACGTCGCGCGCGAAGACCGGCATGAACTGGGCGTATGGGCGCGCGAAGAACATGATGAGCCCCACACTTGCCAGCAGCACGCGCACTTTGCGGTCGTTCCAGGCGTAGAGGAGCCCCTCGCGCACATTGCTCCAACCCGAGCCGGCGGGGCGGGTCATCTCCATACGCGGCAGGCGGATGAAGACGAGCATCCCCAGGCTGAGGAAGTCGCTCGCCACGTTGAGATTGAAGCTGCCCGCCAGCCCCCAGTTCGCGAGGATCAAACCCGCCACCGCCGGCCCAATGACCGCCGAGCCCTGCCACACGACCGAGCTCAGCGCCATTGCCGAGAGCAGGTCGCGCTTCGGCACCAGGTTGGGCACCCAGGCCGAACGGGCGGGGTTGCTGAGCGCATTGATCGTCGCCGAGACGAACGAATAGACGAAGACGTGCCACACCTCGATCTGGCCGCTCATCACGAGCCAGGCCAGCGCGGCATCCGGGATGATCTGGATGACCTGCGACCCCACGGTGAGGCGGTAGCGATCGAAGCGGTCGGCCACCACCCCGCCGACGAGCGAGATCGTGAGGATCGGAATCGCCTGCAAGGCGGCGTTGAAGCCGAGCACGCCCGGTGAGTTGGTGAGCTCGAGCACGAGCCAGCCGGTGGCGACCTGCATCATCCAGGTGCCCACGTTCGTGGCGACCTGACTGATCCAGTACAGGGTGAAGTTGCGGTGGCGGAAGGCGCCGAGCCGCGCGATGAGGCCGGCGGGCTCTACGCTGCGCGACGCCACAGGTCCTCCTCAGCAGACGGGGCTCCGCCCTGAGGAATCGCCGGGCGGGATATGTAGCAGTGTAACAAGCGAAGGAGGGGGCCGCGCCTGTTTATCCGGCGGCTGCCCGCGACGTCACATTTGGGCCTGCAGCCGCACGTCGGCAAGATCGTAGAAGACGACCCAGGTGGGCGGCAGGTTGGTGGTGGCGAACGTGCCGCTCAAGGAGCTGGCGGTAAGCACGATGAAGTCCCCCGCCACGGGGTTGAAGCCATTGATCGCGGCGGCGTTGAGGGTGCCGTCGACGCCCGCCGTGCCCGAGATCGTCATGCGGTCGAACTGGCTGCACACGCTGGTGCCGCCGACGTCGACGTTGAGGATACCGCCGGCGAGTTGCGTGTAATTGCCATTGATCGTCATGCAGCCGGCCGCGCCGACGCCGCCGGGATTGATGGTGCCCGCAGTGGAGGGCCCGCCGTTGGCGACGTCCCCATTGACCGTGAGCGATGCGTTGCTAGTCAGCGTGCCCAGGTTATTCAGGGTGGCGTTGATGGTGCGGGAGCCGCCGCCGGTGGCGCCGGTGGTAATGGAGCCAGTGTTGGTAAGCGTGCCTGCGTTCACGGTGAGCGTGACCGGGGCGCAGCCGCCGGGATTATTGTCCAGCACGATGGAGCCGGCATTGGTGAATCCAGCGGCGGCGGTGAGAGTGGAACTGCTATTGATGCAGCCGACCCCCTCGAGCCGCAGACTCTGGGCGGCCGCCACGGTGCCGCTGATGGTGTTGCTGACGCCGTGGAGGGTGAAGCTGCCTGCGCCAGTCGAGCCGGCTCCGATCGTCAGCGCGACGTTGGCCAACACGGGCGCATTGCCCGCGAAGCTGCCGCCGTTGAAGGTGAAGCTGCCGGTGGCCATCGTGAAGATACCGTTCACGGTGGTGGTGCCGCCATCCTGGGTGAAGGCGAGGCCGGCGCTGCTGTCCAGGGTGCCGTCGACCTGGAGGCTGCCACCGCTCACCGTGAAGCCGGGGGTGGTGCCGCCCAGGGTGAGGGTCTTACCGGAGGCGACGGTGACGCTGCCAGTGGTCGTGTACGAGCCGGTGAAGGTGGTGTCAGTGTTGATCGCCACGGTGCCCGAGTTGACCAGCGTGGCGTTGATGGTGCGCAGGCCGGCGCCGGTGGTGGCGGTGGTGATGGCGCCGGTGTTGGTCAGCGTGCCGGAGCTCACGGTGAGGGTCACCGGGGCGCAACCGCTCGGGGCGTCGTCGAGCACGATGGTCCCGGCGTTGGTGAAGCCACTCGCGGCGGTGAGGGTGGCGCTGCTGTTGATGCAGCCGACCCCCTCCAGGCGCAAGCTCTGGGCGGTCGCGACGTTGCCGCTGAGGGTATTGCCCGTGCCGTGGAAGACGAAGCTCCCGGCGCCGGTCGAGCCGGCTCCAATGCTGAGTGCGA
>JAXDLH010000303.1:0-3237 GCA_034666705.1 Chloroflexota bacterium | reverse complement strand
GCACCTCCACCACGCGGCACGCGACGCGCCGGAGCCACGTCGCTCGCCTGGGGCGGGGCCTGCATGGTCCGCGCCCCCACCGGATCTCCCACGCTCGCCATCGGCTGCGGCATGGTCATGGACGGGTCGGCGCGGCTGGGTGGCGCTAGGTCCGCCGCGGCATCGATCCGCGCCAGGAGAATGGTGACCGTCTGCGCCAACTGCTCGATATGGTGCTCGAGCGGCTCGCTCAGCGCATCCAGCCAATGCGGCGTGCTCATGAAGTATTCGAGCGACTTGGACAGCGGCACGTCCTCGATCCGAAATGGCAAGAGGGCGATGCCCTTGCTCACCGCCCGCTCGACTTCGCGCCGGACCTGGCCGGACTCGTTCGCGCTCGCCGAGTAAATGAGCACGAGAAGCCGGCTCTCGCTGATCCCATCCAGGATCGCGGCGCTCCACTCGCTGCCGGGCAGCACGTCGCGCGGGGCGATCCAGCAGCGGATGCCTTTCGCCTCGAGCCGCGCGCAGACCGCGTCGGCGACCGGCTTGTCCTGGTGGGCGTAGCTAATGAACGCGTCGTGCGCCATGGTCGTGGACTCCCACGGTGAGATCCCGGGGCTTATTCCCCGGGGCGGCCTTCCGGGGGCACTGCGGGGGTGCGACGCAGGCTCCGCGCCTTGTCCTGCAGGTCGCGGAAGAAGTCAGAGTCGGTGATCTCCCGGACTGCACGCTCCTTCTTCACCGTGTCGATCTCGATGCGCAACTCCTCAACCCGGGCGAGCAAGGCCTGTTCGCGCGCCCAGACCTCCCGCGCCATCTGCTGGAACACGCGCGCCGACTGGCCGAGCTCATCAGCCCGGGTGGCCACCCCGTCCAGACTGGCGATCTGACTGGCTGCGCCCTCCGTCCCCATCTCGCCGCGGCTGATCTGGGCGGCAAGGCCGGACATTCGCCGCAGCGGCCAGACCACCGAGCGCCGCAGGAGGAGATTGATGAGCACGGTCGCGAAGATGAAGCTCAAGATGAAGACGCCGAGCACGAGCAGCAGGGAGCGACGGGTCGCGTCGAGCACCTCGCTGGCCGGCACGTAGATGATCTGGGTGCCGACGATCTCGTGGAGCTGCCACCCGAACCCGCCCTGGTCTCCGTATTGCGCCACCATTCCGGGTGGAGCCACCGAGGGATCGCTATGGCAGGTGAGGCACGTTTCATTGCCGACCACCAGCGGCCGCGCGCTATAGAAGACGGTCTGATTCCCAAGGGTGCGATAGCCGGACACCTCGTGGAGTGCCGCGTCCGCCCGGAAACGCGCGACGAGCGCCGCCTCCTCCGCATCCGGCAGGTCCTCGCGGTTGCTCGGATTGAGGGTCGCGGCCCGGTACTGGAAGTCCTCCAGAGTGGAGTTCCGGCGAACCAGCCCGAAGACCTGCTTGGTCGCGAAGGTGGGGAGGGTCTCCATCACGAATCCCTGCCGTTGCGCCACGGCTGGGAGCAGGAGCGGCGACAGTTCGTCGCTCGTATAGCTGCGAATCGCATCGGCGAATCCGGCGAGGAGGCGGCTCTGGTCGACTACCTCGGCCTCAGCACGCCGCTGCAATACCTGGCTGAGGACCAGGCCGCTGATGATCGTGCCGCCGAGGAAGGCGGCGACGAGGAGCAAAGTGAACTTGGGCCCGAGTAAAAGCCCGCGCCAGAGGGGAAATCGCGCCCATTGATTTATCACGACTGATCGTCTCCCGTGCAGGTACCCTCGTCGACTGGTCTGCCCAGCCCGATGCGGCGACACGTCAGCAACCCCAATACGGCGGTGCGCTGGTTGTGCGGCAGTCCCGGCCGCCCTATTCTCCACTATCGGCCATGGGCTTTGAAATACCACCCTGGCGGCCGGCCCGCACCGTGCACCTAGCTGGTGGTCAACTCGCCCGAACCATCTCCAATGTCGACCGCTTCGTGACGGGCACGCAAGTCCCAGTAGAGCATGACGGTAATGGCCGCGCCGATCGGGAAGGCCGCGATGGTCGTGAGCTGACTCACGAACGAATCGATGGCGAGCAGTGGCCGCGCTTCGCCAGCATTGCGGATGGGGGTCAAGACGAGACTGAGAATAAAGTAGACCGCCATGAGCACAACCATGCTAAGCACGGCATTGGCGAGTTGCACCAGGCACGCATGCCACCAGGCGCCCTCGGTCAGCTCCCAGCTACGCTTGAGCGACGCAACCGGCCCCAGCCCCTCATAGAGCGCTACCCACCAGGCGAGGGACCAGCGACCCCAGAAGTACACCCCTACCGGCAGCGCGATCGTGAGCGGGATCGCCACCACGCCGCCGAGCAGGCCGAGGAGCAATAGCTCCGGAACGCGGTCGAGCAGCTCGCCATACACCATCAGCCCGGAAGGATGTCCTGTCCCGCGGCGCGGCTCGAACAACTGCGCACAGCCGAGGGCCGTGGCCGCGAACCCGATGGCCAGCAGCCCGTAGAACGCGATCAACAGCAAGGTATAGAGTGCAAACAGGGGTGAGCTCCTGCCGGCTGGGTTGATCAAGAAGGCAATCGTCTCGAGCATGCACGCGGGTACCACGGCGCACAGGCCCAGCGCGAGCAACCACCAGCCGTAGTGGCTGCCTACCCAAACACCGGCTCCTATGACCTGGACGGTCCCCATGGGTCGGCCAATGAGAGGCAATCGCCGGTCTATGGGCGGATCAATCACCTGCGCATACCTCATGATCAGCTAAAGACCGCAGCCGGATGCTTGCGCTCAGTGTACCGTGTCGCCGACGCAGAAAGCCGGGCTCTTTAGAACCTCGTCACGATGAGCAGGCCGCCACCGATTGCGACGGCGTCTTCGAGGCAGGCAATGACGAAGTCGGGAACCGCGAGGGCGCGGACCAGGCGCTGGCGGAGCTCGCGCCCCGCAAACGCGCCGGCGATGGCGCCGGCCACACCCAGGCCAGCGCCGACGATCATGGATTGCGAGCCGGCCGCCGCGATCGCGGCACCGGCCAGGCCGCCGAGAACGATGCGCCCGATCAGCCCCGGGGGCCTGGTGCGGCTGGGGGCGGAGGGGAGTTTATCGCCGATGAGCTCGACGATTGCGAGGAGGGTAAATACCAGGACGGCTACCGGGAACGCCATGAAGCTGAGCGGCGAGGAAGCGAGATTCATCAAATCCAGGTGTGCAGCCCAGGCCACGACGGCCGGCGCGGTCGCGGCCCGCAATCCTGCGACGACGCCGATCAGCAGGGCCAGCACC
>JAXDLH010000302.1:0-14633 GCA_034666705.1 Chloroflexota bacterium | reverse complement strand
GCCAGAGCCGATCTTCACGCCTTCGACCAAAGAGGAGACGGGCCACGACATCAATATCTCCATCGAGAAGATGGCCGACATCGTCGGCATGGAGCTGACCCGCACGCTCGAGGACGCGAGTTTGCGGCTATACAGAGCCGCCGCGGCGCGTTGCGAATCGCGCGGCATCATTCTGGCGGACACGAAGTTCGAGTTTGGGCTGCTCGACGATGGAGTGATCCTGATCGACGAGGCACTCACGCCCGACTCGTCGCGGTTCTGGCCAGCGGATCAGTACCAACCAGGCGGCGCGCAGCCCAGCTTCGACAAGCAGTACGTGCGCGATTATCTTGACTCTACCGGCTGGAACCACGAGCCCCCGCCCCCCACGCTTCCTGAAGAGGTTATCGCGCGCACGACCGACAAGTATCGCGAGGCGTACCAGCGGATCGTCGGCGACTACGCTCCGTGAGCTGGCTCGCGCGCGTCCACGTCGTGCTCAAGCCCGTGGTGAACGATCCGCAGGGACAGGCGATTTACGGGGGCCTGCAATCGCTCGGGTTCGGCGGTGTGCAGAGCGTGCGGGCCGGTAAGTACTTTGAGATCGCACTCGATGCGACGAGTAGAGACGAAGCGGGCCGGACGGTAGACGAGATGTGCCGCAAGCTGCTCGCGAACCCGGTCATCGAGGACTATCGCCTCGAAGTCGAGGAGACCAAGCCCGTCGCCGACTCGGTATAGGTGGACTATCTCGTAACCGGCGCTACGGGCTTCATTGGCGGCGAGCTCGCGCGCCAGCTGCTCGCCTCCGGCCACCACGTGCGGGCCCTGGTGCGCGATCCGGATCGCGCTGGTGACCTCGCACGTCTCGGCGCCTCCCTGCACGCCGGCGACGTGACCGACACCGCGAGCCTGCCCCCCGCGATGGACGGTGTCGATGGCGTGTTCCACGTGGCTGGGTTGTACCGGCTCGGCCGGCGGTGGCACGCCGAGCTGCAGCGCGTCAACGTCGAGGGCACGCGCAACGTGCTGACCGCCGCACGCGAAAGCCACGTCCCGCGGGTGGTATACACGAGCTCGCTCGCCGTCTTCTCGGATACCCAGGGCCAGCTTGTGGACGAGAGCTACGCGCCGCGCACGCCGTTCGTGAGCGAGTACGACCGTACCAAGTGGGCGGCACATTTCGAGATTGCAATCCCGATGGCGCAGGCGGGACTGCCATTGATTATCGTGGTGCCTGGGCTCGTCTACGGTCCGGGCGACACCAGCGCGATGCACGAGGCGTTCGTGCATTACTTGCAGCGGCGGCTGCCCATGGCGCCGGCTCGCACTGCCTACTGCTGGAGCCACGTCGAAGACACAGCGCGCGGTCACATCCTCGCCATGGAGCACGGCCAGACCGGCGAGAGCTACATCATCGCCGGCCCGCCGCATACGTTCGTCGGTGCGCTCGCGATCGCGCAGCAGGTTACCGGTATCCCTGCCCCGAGGCTGCACCCCTCACCCGGGATGATGCGCGTGGCGGCCGCACTGGTCGAGCCACTGGAGCCGCTCATTCCGGTGCCAGAACCGTACACCGGCGAGGCGCTGCGAGCGAGCGGGGGCGTGACCTATCTCGGAACGAGCTCCAGGGCGGAGCGTGAGCTCGGCTTCCTGGCGCGCCCGCTCCTCCGGGGCTTCGTCGCGACACTTGGAGCCGAGATGGCGGGACTCGGGATCCAACCCGGTCCGAGCTCCTTACTTGCGTCCGGTTAGGACGGCTCCTGGCCGAGCGTGACCGAAGAGTCCTGTGCGCAGCGTCGACTGGCACCGCGTCGGCGGGCATGCACGCTATCATGCTACGCTCATGATCGCCTCAAAGCTGCGCATCGAGACCGTTTGGCTCCTGCTGCCGCTCGTGCTCGTCTTCGCGACCACGGCCGCTAGTCCACTCAAGGGCGACGCCTGGTGGACGATCACGACCGGCCGCCTGATCGCGGCGACGCACACCCTCCCGACGTCCTATCCCTTCACATTTCCGCCGCAGTCCACGCCCTTCGTCGACGCCCAGTGGTTAGCGCAGCTCGTGTACGTTGCGCCCTATCCGCTCCTAGGCCTCGAGGGGATCGTCGTACTCGATGCGATGCTCGTGACCGCGACGTTCGCGTTACTCCTCGCCCTGGCTTTCCGCCGCTCGCGGAGCGCGCGCGCCGCCGCTCTCTGCACGGCGCTGGGTGGCGTGGTGGCCGGCACGAATCTCCAACCGCGCGCCCAGACCCTGGGCTATCTGTGCTTTGCGGCGACGCTCTGGCTCCTCGGGCCCCCGGCTCTCGGCGGACGCACCGATGCGCCGCACGACCGCTGGCGGATTGGAGCGCTCTTTGCGATTGAGGCACTGTGGGCGAACCTGCATGGCTCGTTCTTTCTGGGGCTCGCGCTGACCGCGCTGTTCTTTCTCGGCCACGTTGGCGAGCAGTGGCGGTCTCAAAAACTCCAGGCAGTGCTGTCCCAATCGCGTACGCGCTTCCTCCTATTCGCTGGCCTCGCGCAGGCACTGGCCACGCTGATCACCCCATTCAGCTTGGGACTCTATGCATACGTCTTGCAGCTCAGCGGCAATGCGACGATCCGCACCGAGATCACCGAGTGGCTGCCGCCCCGGCTCGACACGAGCACCGGCGTAGTGTTCTTCGTATCACTCGGCCTGGTCGTCGCATGCTTGGCCGGCTCGCGCCTTCGCTGGCGACTGACCGACGTGTTGCTGCTGACGGCGTTTGGCGTGCTCGGCCTCCAGGCGATCCGCAACGTCGCGTGGTGGGGCCTGATCCTGGGTCCCGTGCTTGCGCCCTATGCAGCGCAGGTACGCCTTCCTCTTCGATCCGGGGACACCCCCTCTAAGCCCATCCGGGTTTTGCCCAATGCGATCTTGATCGGCGCCCTCGGGCTGATCGCGCTATCCGCGCTGCCGTGGGTGAAAGATGCCAACCCGCTCTTGCCCGACGAGCGGCGTGGCGTCATCACGACGGACGCACCACGCGATGCCGCGAGGTTCCTGGCCACCCGTACTGACTGCGGACGTGTCTTCAGCCCCCAAACCTGGAGCGGCTATCTGGAGTGGAGCTTCTGGCCGCGCTGCCTGACGATGGTCGATGAGGGGCCGATCGAGGTTTACAGCCAGCAGGTGTGGGACGACTACTGGACGATGCACACGGGCGACCAGGCCGCGGTAGAGATCCTCGACAAGTACGGCGTGGATCTGCTCGTGCTCAGCGAGGAGCAGCAGGCGCGGTTGATCGAGCAGGTACGCGCCAGCCCGCGATGGCGGCAGATCTATGGCGACGAGCAGGCAGGAGTCTTCGAGCGAACGGAGTGACTACCGTGCGTCCGGCAGCCGGTAGGCAACAGCGCTGCCGACCCGGCCTGCCTCCGAAAGAGCGAGATCACGACCGGGATCGTAGCTCCCCAGCTTGCGTTCGTTCTCGCCGACGATGACGAATGTAACCCGATTCGCCGCCATGAAAGCTCGCACCTGCGCGGAGCTCAGTTGGCCGCCGTACAGCGCCGCGATCGCCGCCTTCTTCGATGCAGAATCCTCGGTCACGGCATCGTGCCCACCAACCACGCGTCCCGGAAGGACGCCGGCGAGCACGTTGCTCGTATCCCACGACGCCAGCACAACGTCATCCGGGCCCGACTGCGCGACGAGGCGCAGGCCCAGCTCGTAGCTGGCGCGGTCGACTGGATAGAACGCCGCCGGGGCGTTGGTCGCAGCGGAGACGAGCGCCACCCCATACGTCGCGAGCGGCGTGACGAAAATGAGCACCGCGCAGGTGCGCGCGATGATCCGCCCCACACCGATGCCGAGCACGCGCTGCATGGCAGGCACACCAAGCACGGCGAAGGCAGCAACCGGTGGCCACAAGGCCGAGGCAAAACGGCGCTGGTAGGGGAGGGGCAGGTACATGAGGAGCACACCGGCCATGAGCCAGGCAAGCGTAACCTGCTGGGCTGGCGTCAGCGTCCGCCGCGCAGCCCATAGGCCTATGGGCGCGAGCAAGATGAGCGGGCCATACTCTGCCGGCAGCGCCCAGGGCGCGGCGCTCGGCATGACATTCTGGACGCTGTACACCTGCCGCCAGAACGGGTCGAGATTGAACATGAGCGCGTTGTACAGCAGCAGCGGCAAGACTGGGGCGAAGGCGACCACCGGCTGCAACAACGGTCGCAGCAGGATGCGCCGCTTGCGGACCGCTTGGAGAACCCCATAGGCGCCGAAGCCGACGGCCAGCGCTGGCAGGTTATACGGATTGATGGCCCAGCCAAGAAGGACCGCAAAGGGCATGATCCATGCGGCCCAGCGCGTCCCGCGGCACGCTTCGATGAAGCAGGCGAGCGCGAGCAGCGTAGCCACGAGGCCGAGGCCGAGGTGCGGCGCCGAGAGAAAGAAGGGGAAGACGCTGGGCTCGCCGGGCATGGGCAAGTCGAGCCCGAAAGCGGCGTCGAGGAGTCCCACCCACACCGTGAGGCTGCCGCCGAGCACCGCCAGGACAAAACCGAACCTCCTGGCGCGGATCTCCGGCAGGAGCATAGAAACGAAGAGGTACACGGCCGGCGGGATGGCGAGGCGCATCGCGAGCTCGAGCGCACCATAAACCTGGAGCACGTCGCGTCCGGTCGCCGCGGCAACTTTTCCGACTCCCACGTACAACGGGAACATCAGGACGGCAGGGTGGGGCTCCGCGGTGAAGTGATCGTGAATCAGCCACCCCTCGTCGCGTTCCCCCTCGTGCATAGCGGCGAGATACACGCTGAAGTCCGCACCGTTCCAATAGCTCCCAACGTGCACGCGGTCGCTGGGGCCGACTGTCGTTTGGAGGACGAGTGGCAGTAGACTCGCGACGAGGAGCACGAGTGTTATCGCACCGACCCAGGCCCATTCGCCTGAGGTGATCAGCCGCGCCGTGCTAACGCGAGCCGCGGGACGGGCCGCACTCGGCGTAGAGACTCCCGGTGCAGTCCCCGGTCCAGTCAAGGAAGTCGATTGCACTGATGGATCACCCGAGACGTGGAGTGGATCTGCAGGCTGGCAGGCAATCGGTCGAATATAGTTGCACTCGCCAGATCATAGCCGCTCGGCTGCGACCACGCTGTTGCATCTTTCACCGTTGAGGGGCGAGAAATGACCACGGTTCCCGCCCCGCGACGTGCCACTCAGTCGCCGACGGCGATGACAGTAGCGGACACGCACCGCGTCGGTATCTGGTGGGCTACTGGAAGGATCGGCCGCCTCGCGCTCGCCATGATGCTCGCGGAGACAACGCTGCTCCTTGCGGGTATCGGTCTCTCGACGGCGAGCGGTGGCGCGGGAATTGTCGGCACCGATTTCGTCGCCTACTTCACCGCCGCGGTGCTGCTCGTCCAGGGCCAGGGTGTGGCGATGTTCGATGCGGCGCAGCAAGCCACAGTACAGCAGCCGATCGTAGAAGGCGCGGGGCTCACCTGGCCAGGACTCATCAACTTCATCAACCCGCCACTCCTGGCGGCCGTCGTAGCTCCGCTGACGCCGCTCGGCTTGCGCGGCGCTGCGCTCGCCTGGGCCGCCGTGAACCTGTTCGGATCCGCCGCAATCCTCGCCTGGATCACGATCCAATTCCGCCGAGACCGTGCCCCGCTCGCCGGCTGCCTGCTCTTGCTCGGCTTCGCACCCTTCCTCGAAGGCTGGTACTTCGGCCAGATGCTGGCGCTGCTCCTGCTCGCGTTCGGCGGCTGGCTTGCACTGAGTCGCGCTCATCGACCATTCGCGGCGGGGCTTGCCTTGAGCCTGTTGCTCCTCAAACCCCAGTACGCGCCATTCACGCTGATCTACCTCGCGTGGAAGCGGCAATGGCGCCAGCTTGCAGGGTTCGCCGCGGGCGGCGTCGGGCAACTGGCACTCACCCTCTGGATCGTGCTTCCCGGTCTGCTCGCGAGGGGCGAGCTCGGCATCGAGGCGTTGCGGCCGTATTTCGCGTTCGGCGGCACCCAGAGCAATGTGCTCGTGGACTTCCAGTTGAACCTGCGCGGCCTCGTCTGGCACGCGCTCCCAGGGGCGGACAGCACCATTCAGCTCGTGGTCCTCGCGATCGCGAGCATTGCTGTGCTCGCCCTGCTCCTAACCTGGGCGGGGCGCGGCTGGGATCCAGTGTCGCCTGCATTTGGATGGGAGGCACTTGCGTTGTTCACAGTTGTGCCGGTCACTGCATTCCACAACAACGCATTGCAGCTCTACCTGCTCATCGGGCCACTCGCCGCGATTTTCACCGACGATGTGGCCCGCAGAATGCTGCCCAGATGGATTCGCGAGGGACTTGGCGCCTTGCTGCTCATTCCAGCGATCGGGATCGTGCTCGGCGCCGTCGGTAGCCAGTACGGCTACTATCTCTGCGCGTGGCTTGCCGCACTCCTGGCTATCACCCTGGGAGTAGCGGGCCGGCGGATCGCGCTATCGGAAAAAGAGACGATGGAAGCTCTTCTGGCCCCGGCGCAGCAGGATCGAGCCGTCTCGTAGGTCGTTCGGGCTGACGACGGAGTTCGGGTCTTCGACGCGAGCGCCATTCATCGAGATACCGTTGCCTTTGACCAAGTCCCGCGCCTCACGCTTCGAGCGTGCGAGCCCCGTTTCCACAAGAAGGTCCACCAGCGGGACACCGGCCGCGAGCCGCGCCTCGTCCACCTCACTGCTTGGCGCACCCGCAGCATCGCCATCGCCGCCAAAGAGGGCGCGCGATGCAGCCCGCGCTTCCTCCGCCGCCACCTCGCCGTGCACGAGCTTCGTCTGCTCGAATGCGAGTATCTCTTTCGCCGCACGCAACTCGGCGCCCTGGACACCGCCAAGCCGCCGGACCTCATCCATAGGCAGGTAGGTAAAGAGCGCGAGGAAGCGCTCGACGTCGGCGTCCTCCGTATTGATCCAGTACTGATAGTAGGCATACGGCGAGGTGAGCGCCGGGTCGAGCCAGACTGAGTTGCCGGCGGATTTCCCCATCTTGGCGCCCGAGGCCGTCGTAATGAGCGGGCTGACGAGCGCAAACGCCTCCGCGCCCTCCACTCGACGGATCAGGTCGGTGCCTTCGAGGATATTGAACCATTGGTCGGCGCCGCCGATCTGCAGCGTGCAGCCGTACTCGCGATAGAGATGCAGGTAGTCGTACGCCTGGAGCAGCGCGTAGTTGAGCTCGATGAAGCTGAGTCCCTCGCCGGCGATTCGGTCACGATACGTACTGTGCTGGAGAAGCTGGTTCACGCTGAAATAACGGCCAATCTCGCGGAGGAACTCGATGTAACCCCAACGCAGCAGCCAGTCGGCGTTGTTTGCCATGATGGCGCGACCTTCGCCGAAGTCCAGGAAATGCTCGAGCTGGGCGCGCAGCCCGGACACGTTGAATGCGATCGCGTCCTCACCGAGGAGCTGCCGCATCTCCGTGCGGCCAGTAGGATCGCCGATCATGCCGGTACCGCCGCCGACGACGGCAATCGGCCGGTGGCCGGCGCGCTGCAGATGGCTGAGGACCATCACCGTGAGGAGGTGGCCGACGTGCAGGCTCGCTGCCGTGGGGTCGTAACCGCAGTAGGCTGTGACCGCGCCGGCCGTCAGCGCACGCCGCAGCGCCGCTTCATCGGAGATCTGCTGCACGAAACCGCGCTCGCGCAGGACGTCAATCGCGTCAGCCGCCACTACAGCACACCCTTCGTCGAGGGCACATCGGCCGCGGCGCGCTCGTCGATTTGCGTCGCCCAGTCCAGCGCTTTCGCCAGCGCTTTGAAACATGCCTCAACTTTGTGGTGATCGTTGGCGCCCGCAAGCACGCGCACGTGAAGACTGATTCGGGCCTCGAGCGCCAGCGACTGGAAAAAGTGCGCTACCATCTGCCGCTTCAAGTCGCCGACCGTCGGCCCCTCGAGTGGCACGTCCACGACGCAGACTCCACGCCCGCTGACGTCTACCGCGACCATGGCGAGCGCTTCGTCCATCGGCACGATGGCATGCCCCATGCGGCGAATCCCCCGCCCA
This sequence comes from Chloroflexota bacterium, assembly GCA_034666705.1. Classification (GTDB taxonomy): domain Bacteria; phylum Chloroflexota; class UBA6077; order UBA6077; family SHYK01; genus JAXDLH01. Next base: position 6,625 of record JAXDLH010000302.1, on the reverse strand, counting down.
TCGCCGAGCGCTTCGCGCAGCGCCTGCCCGATGCAGATCGCTACGTCCTCGACCGTGTGGTGCTCGTCGACGTGCAGGTCCCCCGTTGCGTGCACGTCGAGGTCGAAGAGCCCGTGCCGGGCGAGCGAGTCCAGCATGTGGTCGAGGTACCCGACGCCGGTGTTGATCGCGGCCCGCCCGTGGCCGTCGACCACCAGCCGAACCTCGACGTCAGTCTCTCGCGTCGTGCGGTGAACGCTACCCACGCGTGGCTCGCGCGCCGTCATCGTCATCTCAGGCTCCCTCCTCGCCCCTCGCCCACTCCGTGGCCGCAGTCACGACCGCATCGGTGTGGGCAGGCAGCCCCACGCTAATCCGCACCGCGTTGCGCAGCCGGGGATGTGCGTATGTGCGGACCGCGACGCCGTGTACTGCCAGCCGATCCTTCAAGCGGTCCGAGGTCGGCTCGTCGGTTTGCACCAACAGATAGTTCGCCACCGACGGCCATACCTTCAGCCGCGACACCGCGCTGAGCGCCGCGTGCATTCGCGCGCGCTCCGCGATGAGCTGCGCGACGCGCACCTGCAAGCGGGGCTGGTCGTGGAGCGTCGCCAGCACGGCCGCCTCAGCGGCGACATTTACATTGAACGGCGGCTTCACCTTCCACAGGTGCTCGATGATCCCTGGTGGGAAGATGCCATAGCCGACGCGGAGACCGGCGAGCCCTGCCCACTTGCTGAATGTTCGCAGCACGACCACGTTGGGATATTCCGCCACAAGCCGCGCGAACGACGGGCGACCGGCGAATTCGACGTACGCCTCGTCGATCACCACGATCCGGCCAGTCGCCGCCAGGGCGCGCGCCGCTGTCTCGTCGAGATCGTTGCCCGTCGGATTGTTCGGCGCCGTGACAAAGATCAGCTTGGTCCGTGAGGTCAATGCGGCGTAGATCGCCGGCACGTCGACCTGCCAATCGGGCGTGCGGGGCACTTCGATACGCCGACCACCACAGAGGTCTGCAGAAAACGTGTACATGCCGAAGGTCGGCGTGCAGTCAACGATCTCGTCGCCCGGCTCGAGATATATTCGGCAGAGCAGATCGATCAGCTCGTCCGAGCCATTGCCGAGCAGCACGCTGTCCGGGTCGACGCCGGCATACGCCGCGACCGGCGGTCGAAGCGCCTTCTGCTCGGGATCGGGGTAGCGATTAAATACCTCGAGGCCCGCGAGCGTCTCGGGGATCTCTGGTGACGGGCCATAAGGGTTCTCGTTCGCGTCGAGCTTGATCACCTGGTCCGGTGGGATCTCCGCCCGTGCGGCGACGACCGACGGATCCTCCGGCGCAGCGTAGGGCGCCATTCGGGCGACCGCAGCTCGCACGGGTACGACCAGCGGTCGCTCCGGCTGCTCAGCGCTCGCCATCGGCCTGGAGTCGGGCCTCGATCGCAGCCGCATGGGCCAGCAATCCCTCGCCGCGCGCGAGCGCGATGGCTGGCTCGCCGAGCGTACGGAGCTGGTCGGGGCCGAACGAGAAGATCGAGATGACTTTGATGAAATCGTCCAGATTGAGGGGCGAGGCAAAGCGCGCCGTGCCGCCCGTTGGCATGATGTGGCTCGGTCCGGCGGTGTAATCGCCGATCGCCTCGATGGAGCCCTCACCGATGAACACCCCACCGGCGTTGCGAATCTTGCCGAGGTGCGACCACGCGTCCTGAATGGATAGACACATATGCTCGGGGGCATGCTCGTTTGCGAACTGGATCGCCTCGTCCACCGAGTCCGCGACGACGATAGCTCCACGCGTCCCGAATGACTGCCGCATCACGGCCTCGCGTGGTTGCACGGCGAGCTGCCGCTCGAGCTCCACGACCACCCGGTCCGCAATGCGGCGGTCGGTGCAGACCAGGATCGACTGCGCCAGTGGATCGTGCTCGGCCTGCGCGAGCATGTCGGCGGCGATCCATACTGGGTTGGCGCTCTCGTCGGCCACTACGACCGTCTCGGTTGGACCGGGTAGGCCGTCGATCCCCACGAGCCCCGCCACCGCCTGCTTGGCGAGCACGACGAAGATGTTGCCGGGCCCCACGATCTTGTCGACTTTCGGAATCGATTCAGTGCCGAACGCGAGGGCCGCGATTGCCTGCGCGCCCCCGACACGATACACGCGATCGACGCCGGCGATCCGCGCGGCGGCCAGCACGGCAGAGTTGAGCTGCCCATCGCGGCCGGCAGGCGTCGTCAAAATCACCTCGCGTACCCCGGCCACCCGGGCGGGCACCGCGGCCATGATCACGGTGCTCGGATACGCCGCCCTGCCGCCCGGCGCGTATACGCCCACCCGCTCAATTGGCACAATGAGCTGGCCGAGCGCACCGCCGTCCGCATGGTCGAGCCAGGAGTTGCGCCGCGAGCGCTCGTGGAAGGCGCGAACCCGCTCGGCTGCCTGCTCCAGCGCCCAGCGCATCTCGGGATCGAGCGACTCGAGCGCGGCGTCGATCTCGTGCCCGGCTACGGCGTAATCCTCCAGCTCCACTCCATCAAACGCCCGGGTGTAGCGTCGCACCGCAGCGTCGCCTTCGGCGCGCACGTCGGCCATGATGCGATCGACGACCTGCTGGGCACTGAGCTCCTCGCCGAAGTGGGCGCGAATCCCCTCGCGCACCGCGGCGGGCAGCTCGAAGGACTCGGCTGTGCGCTTGCCGAGAACCTCGTGGCGCGCTTCGTCCAGGTTCTCGAAGACGCGAATCACGCTCACCGGTGGCTCCCCACCGGCTCCTCGAGGGTGCGAAGCAGTGCCTCGTAGCTCCACGCTCGGCTCTCGAACATATAGGCGAGTGGGATCGCGGTCGCATCCGCGGCACCGGCGCGCCGCAGCGCATCTACGGCATCCTGCAGCCGCTCGCGGGTGACGATGACCGTCACCGCATACCAGTCAGAATCATCATCCGGGCTCTTCGGGTATACGCGAGCGATGGTCGGGCCGCGCAAGCCGGCGACGTCGCCGTGCAGCGCCACCTGCCGAGCGACGCTCTCGGGTGTGCCGCCTTGAACATTCGCCGTGAGCGAGAGATAGGAGCGTGCACGCAGGTACGCCTCCATCGCCTCGAGGATCTTACGCGCGCGCTCGAGCTTGCTCGCGTTGCCACTGAGGGCGGCGCGGTTGCCAATCAGGCACGCCTCGGAGGGGAGAATGGTGCCGCCCGCGATGGTCTTCAAATGATTCTCGCGAAGGGTCACACCCGAAGAAGTAATGTCGGCAATCAGATCGGCAGAGCCAAGCGCCGGCGACGCCTCCATGGCCCCGCTGCCCTCGACGAAGGTGAAGTAGTTGACGCCGTGGTCGTAGAGGAACTGGCGCGCAAGGTTCGGGTATTTGGTGGCAATGCGGAGCTCGCGGCCCTTGGCGCGTTGGCGGATGGCGACATCGGAAAGGTCATAGATAGAGGTCACGTCGATCCAGCCATCCGGTACGCCGAGGACGAGCGAGCACTGGCCGTAGCCCAGTTGCGGCATCAACACGACGATCGCATCATCTTCGCGGCGAAACTCCGCCACCACGTCGTAGCCGGTGATGCCGAGGTCCACGCTGCCCTCATCTACCTTGGAGAAGATATCGCCGGCACGCTGAAACGTGACCTCGACCTCTTCGAGGGCGGAGATGCGGGCGCGGTATTGCCGAGGATTGGACCGCTTGACCGTCAGCCCACAGGCGCGGAGGAAGGCGAGAGAGTCATCCTCCATGCCCTTGCTCGGCAGCGCAATGCGGAGCGTCTCGGTCACGGCGCGCTTCTATCGAGCACCGGCGGCCTCCATGGACACGCGGTCGAGGCGGGCTCGTACGGCGGGCACGATCTCGGCCGGTGGAATCCGCGTCTCGTCGCGCGCATACATGTCCCGCAGGCCAAGGAGGCCCGCTTCGCGCTCCCGCTCGCCGACGATCAGCACCATAGGGATCAACTGGTGGTCCGCGTGCCGCAGATTCGCCTTCAACCCGCGAAATCGCACGTCCATCTCGACCGAGATGCCAGCCGTGCGGAGGGCGGAGGCGGCGTGGGCGGCAAGGTCGTAATCAGCCGACTCCATCGGGACCACGAGGACGTCGGAGGCCGGCTGGCGCGCCGCGGGCTCGATCTGATTGCGCCGCAGTGCGGCGATCACCCGTTCGAGCCCGTACGAGAAGCCGCAGGCGGGGACACTGACTCGACCGCCGAGCGCGCGCACTAGATCGTCATAGCGGCCGCCACCCGCGATCTGATTCCCCTCGACGTCGTAAACCTCGAAGACGAGTCCGGTGTAGTAACGAAGGCCCCGGGCCAGCGAGAGGTCCACCTCGACCGCGGCGGGTTCGTCAGAATAGGCGGCGAAGTGCGCGAGCGCCTGCTCGACCTCGTGGACCGGACCGTCGCTCAGACCGTGCGCGGCGAGCACGCGCCGCAGCGCCGGCAACGCGGTGGCAGGCGGCCCGGCTGCCTCGCGGAGTTGGCCAATGAACTCCACCGCGCGGGCCAGCGCGGGAGTTGGGTCGGTCCGGCTCGTTTTCGCGAGTAATCGTTCGACGATCTCTTCAGGAGAACGCACGCCGCCATCCAGGCTGAGGCTGGCGCGCTCCAGCAGATTGCTGGCGATGCGGGCGGCGCCGTCGTGTCCAAAGGAGCGTACAAGCTCGCCGAGAGGATCGCCGTCGCGCGACCCATCCTCTCCTTCCTCGCCCGCCCCGAGCATCGCTGCGAGCCGCTCCACCACGCGCTCCGTCTCGCCCGGGGCGCGTGAGAGGTGCTCCATGACGCCCAGCACGAGCGATTGGGCGCGCGGCTCCATGCCGAGCTGGCCCAGGAGCTGCAATACCGCACCCAGGTGCCCCACGACGTAGCGAGCGTTGTGCAGCCCCACAGCCTCGAGGCCGTTCCGCGCCACTGCCAGCACCTCGGCATCGGCGGCCGGCCCGTCGGCGCCAATGCACTCGACGCCAACCTCGGTGAACTGCCGATCCCGACCACGCTGCGGCTTCTCATAGCGAAAGGTCGGGCCGCCGTACTGCAGCCGCACCGGCAACGGCCGATCCTGTAAATGATTCACGTAGGCGCGGATCACCGACGCGGTGAATTCAGGCCGCAAGCAGATGTCGCGGTTCCAATGGGTAAATGCATAGGTGCGGGCAGCGACCTCCTCGCCTGACTTGCGGAGGAAGAGATCGGTCGGCTCCAACACGGGCGTGTCGATGAGCTCGTATCCATAGAGACCGAACTGCTGTCGCCATCGCGATGCGAGCTCCTGATATGCCGTCGAGAGCGGGGCCAGCACGTCGTTGGTGCCGCGAATTCGCTGGATTTCGGGCGATTCCACAGGCACACTACTCCCTGCCCGTGCACCTGGCACGGGGGCCAGGGGATTCTAACATGGCCCCGGTGGCGCAGCAGCGGCGTTGTCCGCGTGGGAGATGCTCCCTATACTGGGACACTCGCAAACGAGATGGACAATGGACGAATCAGCCGCACGTACCCGCATCGTGATCGCCGGACCTCATCCGCTGCTGCGCCGCGGCATCCGGACGCTGTGCACGAGCGAGCCAGACCTGGAGGTCGCGGGCGAGGCGAGCGATGGCGGCGAGGCGGTTGGTCTCATTTCCGTCGCGAATCCAGAGGTACTGATCGCCGAGGTCAGCCTGCCGGATATGACCGGCTTCGAGCTCACCCGCCGAGTGCGGCTCCGGGCACCGAACCTAGCGGTCGTGCTGCTCGGCGGTGAGGATGATGCGGATGCAGTCTTCCAGGCGGTGAAGACGGGCGCATCTGCGATCGTCTCCAGAACGGCAGGAGAGGCGGAGCTGCTGGATGTGGTCCGGCGGGCTGCACGCGGCGAGCACGTCATCGACGAGACGCTGGATCGCCCAGCCATCGCCTCGCGCGTGTTGTCCAAGTTCACCGCTTTGAACGACGAGACGCCACAGGAGATGCAGCCCCTCTTCGCCCCGTTATCGCCGCGGGAGATCGAGGTGCTGGATTTGATCTGCCGTGGAAACAGCAATAAGCAAATCGCCCGAGTACTGACGATCAGCGACCAGACGGTCAAAAATCACATCACGTCAATTTTGAAGAAGTTGGCCGTCAATGACCGCACGGAGGCCGTCGTCTTCTCGCTCCGGCAAGGCTGGATCTCGATGGAGACCAGTTAGTACTTTTTTCCTATTCCCCGCTTGCGGTCGCGAGGGAGTATATTTCGGCACGCGAACCAGCAACGGTAGCGTGGCTACCCCAGCAGCAAGTGAGCGTGCTAAGGAAAGGAGGTGAGAGGAAAAGCCGCCAGCCGCCACCTGGAAGCCAGGGCGCAAGGGCGGTTGCCCGACCCGAGGCGACAGCGAGGTTGGCGGAAACCGATATGAGATACCTCGCGCGCGTCCAAAACCGTCTCGCTGATGCCGAGCGCCAAGTAGCCCAGGGAATGGTGGAATACGGCCTTATTCTGGTACTCGTCGCGATCGTCGCTATTGCCGGGCTCGTCATTCTCGGACCGAAGGTCTCGTCGTCGTTCTCTGGCATCGCCAGCAGCGTTTAATTCGAAATCATCCGCTACGTAATTGAAGGAGTGACCAATCTCATGTTCGAGTACCTTACTGCCGCAATCACCGCCTATATGCCTCAGAAGGAAG
>JAXDLH010000301.1:0-4970 GCA_034666705.1 Chloroflexota bacterium | reverse complement strand
GAGCAACCGTCGAGTGCGCACTCGACGGTTGCTCTGTGGGGCGGCGTCCTGTCGCTCGATGAGTGCTTCGGGCGAACGTTGCGCAATGCTTTAAACGACGATTACGTCGCGTTCACACGGCACTTATCAGCGCGGCCTACGCTTTCGGGGCACACGCGCCTGACGCGCGGCGCCAGATGTGGAGGTGGACCTGTGGCTGCTGACTCATCACCGCTCGACGGACTGTTCTCGATGAGCACCAATCGACGTCGCCTCTTGTTCGGCAGCGCGGCCGGCGCCGCGGTGGCACTCGCCGCCACCACATTCGGAGATTGCAGGCGACTACGGGATCGATCCGTCCGCCCAGACCGCGCGCTTCAACCTGTTCCGTAACCTCGTGTTCTCGCAGGCGCCAGACATGCGGCTCTATGGCGCGATGCTGCAAGGTGGGGTGTCCGCGGTGCGCGCGATGATCGACCGCGAGGTAGACCTCAGCCAATTGCGCTAGCGGCGTGGCACACTCCGGCAGCTCTTTAGGCTGGGCCGCTCATGAGCCGGAGCACCGCTGAGACTACGGCACCGGTAGCGGCGAAGTCCTCCAGCAGGGCGTCTGGCTCATGGATCGCGAGCTCCTCGATCGAGTGCGGCCCGGTGGCCACGGCGACGCAGCGCGCGCCGCTCGCTCGGGCGCACGCGACGTCACGCGGCGTATCGCCGATGACGATCGTGTGCGCCACGGCGGCGGTGATTCCATACGTCTGCGCCAGCTTGGCAAGCGCAATTGGGACGAGGCAGTTGCGATCGCGATGATCGCTCCCGAATGCGCCAATGGCGAAATCGAAGTGCTGGTCGAGTCCGACCGATGCGAGCTTGATGCGTGCAGTCGACTCGAAGTTCCCCGTCAATAAGGACTGTCGCACGCCCAGCGCGGCAAGGCGGTCGATGACCGCTCGTACCCCCGGCACGATCTCGAACTCGAGGGCGAGCTGCGCGGCGACGCGGCCGAGCTCGTCCGTGTACGCGCACTGAAACGCATCGAGCGACGCCAGCGCGCTGGCCTCGGTCAGGTTATGGAGCGCAAGGGTCTCGATGACGATCTGCGGATCGGTCATACCGGAGGTGACGATGCGCGCCACCTCATCAGTCAGCTGATAGACCGCGGTAAGGGCCCGATCGTGAGCCGCCACGGCCGTCGTGCCGCCCCGGACGAGCGTGCCGTCGATGTCCCAGAGGATGAGCGCGTCTTTCGGTTCCAACATGCTGAGATGCTAGCGGATCGCCGCGGTCGCTATGCCAGCTCCTCGTGAAAAAGTAATCCTCCCTTAAGTCTTTCTTTCGCTCGTCCCGCCGCAGGACAAGGGCCGGCTCAGGCTCGCTTAAAGCCACCAATTTAGAATCGATTTCGTCTAGCCAGGCATGCCGCAGTGCCGATTTGCTGTGGACCTGGCTCGACGACGTGTGAGGAACTGCTGGCGATGGCAGGTGTGAGCTTTCGCAACGTCTCGAAGCAATTCGGCGCGGCTACCGCCGTGGATGCCGTCTCGCTTGAGGTTGCCGACCGCGAGTTCCTGGTGCTGGTAGGCCCGTCCGGCTGTGGCAAGACTACGCTGCTGCGGATGGTGGCGGGACTCGAGATCCCGAGTGCCGGCGAGGTCTGGATCGGCGACCGCCCGGTGAATGGCGTGCCGCCCAAGGACCGGGACGTCGCGATGGTCTTCCAGAGCTATGCGCTCTATCCCCACATGAACGTCTTCGACAACGTTGCGTTTGGCCTGCGCACGCGCGGCGTCGCCAGGGCCGACGTGCAGCGGCGCGTGATGAATGCGGCAGAGTTGCTCGAGATCGGCGGGCTGCTGCAGCGGAAGCCGCGCGAGTTGTCCGGCGGCCAGCGCCAGCGCGTGGCCCTCGCGCGGGCTATCGTGCGCGAGCCGCAGGTCTTCCTGATGGACGAGCCACTCAGCAACCTCGATGCCAAGCTGCGCGTCCAGACCCGTGCCGAGCTCGTGCGATTACAGCGTCGTTTGCAGGCCACGGTGATCTACGTGACTCACGACCAGACCGAAGCGATGACGATGGCGGACCGAATCGTATTGATGAACGCCGGTTCCGTCCAGCAGGTGGATACGCCGGAGCGGGTCTACGAATGGCCGGCCAATACGTTTGTCGCGGGGTTTGCGGGCAACCCGGGGATGAACCTTTTCCCTGGGCGCGTCGACTGGACAGATGGGGCGCCGGTACTCCGTACGGCGTTCGGCTCGCTGCCAGTCATCGTCGTGCATCGGCGAGATGAGGGCGTCGACCGGGAGGTCGTGGCGGGCGTGCGGCCGGAGCACGTCGAGCTGCTGGTTGACGGCACCACCACGAGCGGCGCGTTCTGGGCCGAGGTGGACATCGTGGAGCATCTGGGCAGCGAGAAACTGCTCAACCTCTCGGTCGGTAGCGGCCTCGCACTCATCGCGCGCGTCGCCCCCGGCGTCGACGTGCACGCCGGGCAGCGCCTCCTGTTCCGGGTGGAGCCCACCCGCTTGCGCCTCTTCGACCCGGCCTCCGGCTCGTCGATTGAGGCAACGCCGGCGCTGTGCAGTATCGCGGTCGGCGCTGCGTCAGCACCCGTGCAGGCATGACGGCCCCTGCCCTCCTCGCGTCCGTGGTCAACCCCGCTGGCCGCGTCGGGCAGCTCCGGGAAGCGACGCGCGACCTGGGCTGGGCCGCGCTGTTGGCGCTGCCGGCGCTCGCGGTCTTCGCAACCTTTACGTTCCTGCCATTTGTGCGAGCGATCTGGCTCAGCCTCAACGTGACGGACATCGTGGGGTCCCCGGTAACCTTCGTGGGGCCCGCGTACTACCTGCGCATCCTGGGGCTGGATGACACCAGCACGCAAACGTATCTGCGCAGCATCCTCACCACCGTGGAGTTCACGCTGCTGGTGGTGCCCGTCAGTATCGTGGGCCCCCTGGCACTCGCCCTGCTGGCCAACCAGCGGCTCAGCGGCATCGCATTCTTCCGCACCATCTTCTCTAGCCCGGTCGCGATCTCCGTGGCTAGCGCGAGTGTGGTGTTCGCCCTGCTCTATAACCCGAGCGTCGGCGTGCTGCAGTGGCTGGTGAACGGCCTCGGGCTGCACGTCAAGGGAGTGTTGCTCGATCCTGCCACTGCGCTGCCAGCCGTGGCGCTCGTGACAATCTGGACCGCGAGCGGCTTCCATTTCATCATCCTGCTCGCGGGCCTGCAGGGTATCCCGGAGGACCTGCACGAGGGTGCGCAAGTTGACGGCGCCGGCCGGTGGCGCATCCTCACCCGCGTTACGCTGCCGCTCCTGACCCCGACGCTCATGTTCCTCGTGATCATCTCGACGATCAATGCGTTCCAGGCGTTCACGCAGTTCAACGTGCTTATCGCCAGCGGCGGGCCTGGCGGGTCCACCAACGTGCTGGTGTTCGCGCTCTACAGCTCGTTTTTCAAAGACAACCGCTACGGCTTCGCTTCGGCGATCTCGGTTGTGCTGTTCATCGTGTTATTGGCGCTGAGTCTGCTGCAGTACAAGCTGCTGGAGCGGCGAGTGCACTACCAATGACGGCACCGGCGCTCGCCCGCCCCGTGACCCAGACCGTCGCAAAGCCCACGATTGGCGTGGCGCTCGACGTCGTGCTGTACGTGCTGCTGGGGGTAGCAGCACTCGTGACGCTCTCCCCACTGCTGTTCGCGCTCTCGCTTGCATTCCAGGGACCGACGCTGGCGCCGAGCATCATTCCGGACTTGACACGCCTCGATTGGGGGGTGTTCGTCGCCGTGTTCCAGCGCGAGCCGCTCCTGGTGCGATGGATCGTCAACTCCTTCGTCGTGGCGCTCGCCGTCACCGCCGCTCAGCTCGCGACCTCATCGCTCGCGGCCTTCGCCCTCGTGTACCTGCAGTTTCCCGGCAAGACCGTCCTGTTCTTCGTTTTCCTGGCGACGCTGCTCATCCCGTGGGAGGCGACGGTGGTGCCGAACTACCTGCTGGTCACGAGCCTGCACTGGAAGGATAGCTACGCGGGTCTCATCGCCCCTTTCCTCGCCGGCGGGTTCGGGATCTTCCTGCTGCGGCAGCATTTCCTCACCATCCCGCGCGAGTTGTACGAAGCGGCGGTGATGGATGGCTGTGGGCGCATGCGCTTCCTTTGGAAGGTGCTGCTGCCGCTCTCGCGCCCGGCTCTGGGCACGCTGGCGATCTACACGTTCCTCAATACCTACAACCAGTACTACTGGCCGCTGCTGGTGACCGACAGCGCGGTATGGCGCACCACCCAGGTCGGCATCACCTTCTTCCGCTCCTCAGAAGTGCAGCTCTTCAACCTGCAGATGGCCGCCACGCTGGTCGTGACGCTGCCGACGCTGCTCCTGGTAATCGTCGGTCTCCGGCAGCTCGTTCGCGGCCTCACTGCCGGTGCCGTGAAAGGGTGATGGCGGGGCGAGGTGTCGATCTGGCAACGGACAGAAAGGAGATGAAGGAAGCAGAAGGAGGACGCCATTCGACGGTTGAGCTGGCCTGCGACCGACTCGACGAGCCGTGACAATCGAGTTCCACCAACGGAGAAGAGGGATATGAAGCTCAGCGCTCGCTTGAGGAGCGCAGTCGGCCTTTTCATGGCCGCCAGTCTCCTCGCCGCCTGCACCTCGGCCCCGACGGGGGCGCCGCCCGCAGCTCCCGGCTCTGCCGGAGCCCCCGCGGCGCCGGCCGCGTCCGCAGAGCCCGTCCACATCACGTTCTGGTACGGCCTCACCGGGGCCAACGGCGACGTGACGCAGAAGGTCGTCGATCGATTCAATGCGAGCCAGACCCAGGTCATCGTCGACGCCGTGCAGCAGCCCAACTACGACGACACGATCAACAAGCTGAACGCGAGCCTGGCCGGCGGCGACCTGCCCAACGTGGTGCAGGTGTACGACATCGGCACCCAGCGGATGATCGATAGTGGCCGCGTGCGGCCCGCCCAGGACTTCATCGAGCGGGA
>JAXDLH010000300.1:0-6562 GCA_034666705.1 Chloroflexota bacterium | reverse complement strand
AAAGATCGAGCTTGGACTGCCGGTCTCGGAGCTCATTGGCGGCGCCCGCCGAAAGAACTTCGACCATGAGATCCGGCGCCACTCGGAGATGGCCAGCGCTGTCTCGCCCTCCTTCCAGGCGGTCTCGCCTGATCCAGATGACGTCAGGAATGACATCATTTTCGGGTGAGAAGATCACGCCAGGGCCGGATAATGCGCGCCCCAGATTCGCGTGCCGGTCCCATTCCTTGAGTGCTTCGACCGTCTCATCGCAGGCGTATTGGTGATCCCAATGCGGCGCCCTGGACACAAATAGCTCCCCATCGATGATCTCGTAGCGGACGCCGTCGATGTCCGGGAACCGCTTCAGATCTTTGGACGTGAATCGGAATGCCGTGGTCATGGTGCTGCTCGTCGCTCCTCTGCGTCTGGCAACAGTATAGAAGAGGAAAGAATCCATCGGACGTGATCTGGTCGCAGTTCAGCGGGTGACGGGGACGCCGGATGGTGCAGACGAGCGTAGTGGACGTGGGCTTACGATCTCTGTGGTCCCGGTTCCCAGCCCACCCCGGGCATGCGGCGGAGCCAGCCAGCGGCCCGGTGCCACCAGAGGAGGACATTCATCAACTCTTCTGGTGGCGCGATCTCCAGCATGTCCAGGATCACGGCCGCGAGCTGCTGATGCGGAGCGGCGTCGAGTACCAAGATGCCGAAGTGGGCTGGTAGCGTCATACCGAAGGCAATCGACCAACTGACCCACGCGTCGTGCAGAAGGATGAAGTCGGCACGGTCGTGCGTCACCAACATTCGCCTCTCTCGCACGGCCGTAGTGAGGTGCGCATCGTCAGTGAAGCGGGCGAGGCCGGTCTCAGGCTGTCTGCACGTCGTGGCCAGCTAACCGAAGCGGCGCTACCAGATGCAGCGAGACGTTGTGGTCGAGATAGAGGCTGGCCAGCCCGTGGCTTACGCCTGGTTCAGCGCGATGCGTGCATCAACGTATGGCTTGTGGCGCCGATAGTAGGCCAGGGCAGCCTCGACTGCCACGCGCGCAATGCCAAAGTGGTCGGCGACCTTGTCGGGGTCCCCACTGTAAATGGGGAGGAACGCCACAATGGCCCAGATTGACACCCCAGAGGTGCGGAGCCGCGCATCTGCCTGCCCACCTGGGTACGCATCGACGTTCTGCTCGACGTACTGCTCGAGCAGACGCTCCTCGTCCTGCTTTGCGTGCCGCCGCGTCTGTGCCAACGTCCCTCCGTATGAGCTACCCTGGCGATTCTAACATCTGATCTCGCGGCTCGATTGCTTGCTTCCGACGATGGTCCTCGAGCTCGGCTCAGCACGTAACCGGGGCGCGGGCGGTGCCGGCGAGGTAGGTGCCGGGGCGGCTGGCGGTGACGCGAACCTCGTAGCCGCCTGAGCTGAGACGGCTCGTGTACTGCACGCGGAACGAATCGTCGCTGCGGCTGAGGTTCTGGGCGATCGAGCGCGTCGTGCCATCCGGCAGTGCGAGCACCACGCTGAGCAGATAGTCCCGCACGCGTCCGCCACTTGACAGTGACACGTCGCCGGCCACTTCGGTGCATGAGACGTTGGTCAACTCGACCACGAGACGTGGTGCCGCGGGGGTTGCCGTCGCGGCGGGCGTAGCCGTGGCCGGTCGTGTTGTGGGGACCGAGGTCGGCGCGACCGTGGGCCGTGCGGTGGGACGCGGCGGCACCGTCGGTGCGGCGGTGGGCTCCGGCACCGGCGTGAAGGTGGCAGCCACCACGGGCGGCGGGGCGGGGCGCGAGGTGGCGCTGGCTTCCGGCGTGGCCGTTGGGGCCGGCGATGCCGTCGCCGGCGGGGTTGCTGGCGGTCGCGTCGCCGTGGGCACTGGCGTTGGTGTGGCCTCTGCCTGAGCGGTGGCCTCCGCCTGGGCGGTCGCTTCGGCTTCCGCCGTCGCCTGCGCGCTCACAGTGGCTTCCGCCTCGGCAGTTGCGGTGGCCGCCGCACCTTCGGCCTCTGCGGTGGCAGTCGCGTCCACGATGGCGCGCGCGGTCGCCGTTGCCCCGGGGTTCGCGGGCGGCGGCAGGATCAGCGGCGCGAACGTGGGTGTGGCCTGACTCCGGTTACCAGTGCCAGGCGTGGTCGGGCCGCCAGTTGAGAGGCCGCGCGCGGCGATGAGCCCGCCGAGGACCAGCGCGAGCGCGACTACCGCCGCGCCGACCAGCAGCCCGCGCGACGTACCGGTGCCTGCCGCCCCGGGGCGAGCGCCGATCGGCCGCCGGCGCCGGACGTGCTCGGGTTGCCAGCCAGGACGAGACGGCGCCGCGCGAGTGGGCCGGCGGCGCCCCCCCGGCGGAATGCCGACAGGCGCCGGGTTCGCCAGCATCGTGGTCGCCGTGTCGAGCCCCGCCCGGGCGGGCACCGCGGCTGCCGAGACTGCCGCTGGCGCCAGGGCCTGGGTCAGGAGCCCAGGAGAGCTCGCCTCCTGGAGGGCACGGGCAAAGTCGCCCACCGTCGCGTAGCGCTCCTCTGGCTCCTTCGCCAGCGCGCGGAACAGCACCTGATCGACCGCGGCTGGCAACAATGGGTTGCGCGCCCGGGCGCTCGGCGGCGGCTCGCCAATCTGTTTCAGGATCACGCTGACCGCGCTGGGAGCGGTGAAGGGCACGTCGCCGGTGAGCATCTCGAAGAGGGTGACGGCCAGGGCGTACTGATCCGTGCTGCCGTCGATGGGCAGGCCCTGGCCTTGCTCCGGGCTCAGGTATTCCGGCGTGCCGACGCCGACGCCGGTCTTCGTGAGCTTGTCGGCAGCGTCCGTTAGCCGTGCGATGCCGAAATCGGTCAGCATCGCCCAATCGTCGGTGCCGAGCAGCACGTTGGCGGGCTTCACGTCGCGGTGGATGATGCCGCGCGCGTGGGCATAGTCGAGCCCGCCCGCGAGCTGCGTGACGACCTGCACGCACCAGGCCAGCGGCAGCGGGCCGCCGAGTCGCTCGCGCAGGGTGCCGGTCGGCACGTACGCCATGACGATGTAGGGCGCGCCGTCCTGTTCGCCGAAATCGTAGATCGGCACGATGTGCGGATGCTCGAGCTGGGCCACGGCCCGCGCCTCGCGCCGGAAGCGCTCGAGGAAGAGCGGGTCGCTCGCCAACGTCTCCGGCATCACCTTGATCGCCACGAAGCGATCGAGGGCGCGGTGATAGCCCTTGTAGACGGTGGCCATGCCACCCCGGCCGATCACCTCGACCACCTCGTACTGGCCGAGCGTCGTGCCGATCAGATCAGGCATGGGCTGCCGCGGCCCGGCCTAGGGTTTGGTCTGTGGGGGCAGCCGCAGGGCGATGTGGAGGTCGCGAAGCTGGCTCTCATCCACGGGCGAGGGTGCGTTCATGAGGAGGTCCACGGCGCTCTGGTTCTTGGGGAAGGCGATCACCTCGCGGATGTTCACCTCGTCTGCCAGGATGGCGATGATCCGGTCGATGCCCAGCGCCATGCCGCCGTGCGGGGGTGCGCCGTACTGGAAGGCGCGCAGCATGTGGCCGAAGCGCTCCTCGATCGCTTCGTCCGAGTAGCCCATCATGCGGAACATCCGCTGCTGCAGCTCGCGGCGGTGGATGCGGACGCTGCCGCTGCCGAGCTCCCAGCCGTTGCAGACGATGTCGTACGCCTTGGCCCGCGCCGCGGCCGGGTCAGTATCCAGCAGCTCCTCGTCGCCATCCATCGGCATGCTGAACGGGTTGTGGGCGGCGTCCCAACGGTTGCCCTCCGCTTCCCACTCGAGAAGCGGCATCTCCGTGACGCGGGCGAAAGCGAGCACGTTGGGATCCGCGAGGTTCTCACGGCGGGCGACCTCGATGCGCACCGCGCCGAGCGCCTTCGAGGGAATCGGCTGCGCGTCGGCGACGAGCAGCAGCAGGTCCCCTGGGGTCCCGCCGAGCCGCTCGATCATGGCGCTCTGCTCGTCCGGCGAGATGAACCGCGCGAACGAGGA
The DNA here is from genome assembly GCA_034666705.1 of Chloroflexota bacterium. Classification (GTDB taxonomy): domain Bacteria; phylum Chloroflexota; class UBA6077; order UBA6077; family SHYK01; genus JAXDLH01. Next base: position 2,604 of record JAXDLH010000300.1, on the reverse strand, counting down.
GCGCACACCGCCGTCCGGCTCGAGGGCGGCCCAGGCAAGCCCCTTCGCGCCCTGGCCCTTCGCGATCTCGGTCAGCTCGTCGATCACGCGGCGACTGAATTTCGCGCCATCTGGCACGCAGATGCCGCGAATGACGGCGCCGCTCTCGATGGCGTTCTTGAATACGGCGAACTCGCTCTCGCCAAAGACGTCCGATAGCTCCTCGGATGCCATGCCATAGCGCAGGTCGGGTTTGTCAGTGCCGTAGCGATCCATCACGTCGCGGTAGGTCAGGCGGGGGAAGGGCGAGGTGACCTGCTTGCCGCCGAACTCGCGGCCCAGCGTGGTGAGCAACTCCTCCATCGTGTCGAGCACGTCGTCCTGCTCGACGAACGACATCTCGATGTCGAGCTGTGTGAACTCGGGCTGGCGGTCGGCGCGCAGATCCTCGTCGCGGAAGCAGCGGGCGATCTGAAAGTAGCGGTCCACGCCGGCAACCATGAGGAGTTGCTTGAACTGCTGCGGCGCCTGCGGCAAGGCATAGAACTCGCCCGGGTGGACGCGGCTCGGCACGAGGTAGTCGCGCGCGCCCTCCGGCGTGCTCTTGGTCAGGATCGGCGTCTCGACCTCAAGGAAGCCCTGACCGTCCATGACGTCGCGGATGCGTTTGATGATCTGGTGACGCAGCACCAGGTTCTGCGCCATGTGCGGGCGCCGCAGGTCCAGGTAGCGATAGGTGAGGCGGACGGGCTCCTCGACGTTGCCCTCGTCCGCCACGCTGAAGGGCGGCGGCAGCGAGGCGTTGAGCACCTGCACCCGGTCGGCGACGACCTCGATCTCCCCCGTCGAGATGCCCGCGTTTTCGGTGCCGGCGGGACGGCGGCCCACCTCACCCTCGATCTCGATGACGTACTCGCTGCGCACGCCGCTCGCGATCTCGTGCGGCTCCGGCGCGTGCTGCGGGTTGAAGACGACCTGGGTCCAGCCGGTGCGGTCGCGCAGGTCGATAAAGATCAGCCCGCCGTGATCGCGCTGGCGGTGCACCCAGCCTTGCAGGACCACGCGCTGGCCAATATCGGCGGCGCGCAGGTCGCCGCAGCGGTGCGTTCGGCGCATTCTTTCTCCAGAAGGGGCTAGGTGGGCATTATACTGGGGACTCTCTCATCCCGAGCGAAGCCAAGCAGCGAAGCATCGCTCCGAACCTGCCATCCTGAGTTGCCATGCCCGAAGGACGGGCGCCACGAACAGACGAGTATCGCTATTCAGAGCAGCATGTCGACAGACCCGGGACACGCTCTGAAGGACCACTTCGAACCTGTCATCCGGAGGCCGCAGCCGAAAGGATCCGTAACCTCAACGCCTGGGCTACGGATCCTTCGGCTGCGGCCTCCGGATGACTCCAGTGTTGGAGTACCCGTGCCCGAGATCGGCACCACGCCGACCAACTGGGTCGACGTCGGCATCTTCCTTATCATCGCCTGGAACATCGCGAACGGCATCCGGCGCGGGTTCTTCGGCTCACTCATCGACCTCGCCGAGTTCACCCTCTCACTCGTCGTGGCGCTGACGGCGTACGTGCAGGTGGGCGACTGGGCTGCCGACCAGTGGGGCGTGCCCCCGCTGATCACACGCCCGCTCGCCTTCGGGGTCCTGTGGCTGGTGACGAGCGTCGTCGTGGGGCTGCTCGGTCGCCTGATCACCGCCCCCGTCGCGGGGCTGCTCAAGGGGCACGCGGCCGACCTGCTCCTGAGCCTCGTGCCCTCGACCCTCAAAGGACTCGCGGTGGCCGCGTTCGTGGTGACGATGCTGCTGGCGGTACCGGAGCTGCCGCCAGGGCTGCCGGGCGGGCCGGCGCTCGCCAACCTGCACGAGGCGCTACAGGCCTCGGCGTTCGCCGGCGATCTGGCGGAGCGGGCCAGTGCCTTCGACCGCTTCGCCCGCGAGGTGGTCGGCGACCCATTGAACCAAACACTCACCGTCATGACGGTCAAGCCCGAGTCCGGCGAGCGCGTGGATCTCGGCTTCAAGGTGGCGAGTCCGCAGAGCGATTTGGCCTCCGAGGAGAAGCTGTTCCAGTTATTGAACCAGGAGCGGGCGAAGGCGGGGCTGGCGCCGGTGGTGCGCGACCCCACGCTCGACGCGGTCGCACGCAGCTATTCGGTCGAGATGCTGCAAGAGGGCTACTTTGCCCACGACGCGCCCGACGGCCGCAGCCCGTTCGACCGCATGCGCGACGGCGGCGTCCGCTTCCTGACGGCGGGCGAGAACCTGGCGTTCGCCCCGACGGTGGAGCTGGCGCACCAGGCGCTGATGGATAGCCCCGGCCACCGGGCGAACATCCTGCGGCCGGAGTTCGGGCGCGTGGGGATCGGCGTAGCCCAGGCGCTGGGCCGGGGCCGCATGTTCACCGAGGATTTCGCGAACTAACGGCGACCGGCAATAGGCGACAGTGAAGCCGCCGCGTGATGCGGCACGGAAGTGAGTGGAACTGCGGACACGCCTTGTGCCCGAGCCGATTGCCGTGCGCTGGACGTCATCGATCGACGCTCCGCGGCGCCGCCGCGACACGCTGCGCTGCAACACGCTGCGCCGCAACGCAGGGACCGGGGGTAGGGGCGATGGCTT
>JAXDLH010000299.1:0-4470 GCA_034666705.1 Chloroflexota bacterium | reverse complement strand
CATCGCGTTAGGACGCAGCCGCTTTGGGCGCTTTTCCGTACACGTCGTCGGTATCCTGAGCGGCGCGATCATCGTCTCCTTCGTCTACTCGTGGTTCGCCCCCGGCGCCTCGCCTCCAGAGCGTTTCATTACGTTCCTCAGCCGAATCGTGGACTGGCTGGGCGTTGCCTTCAATGGCACGCCCGGCACGGATAATCTGCTCTTCGCGTACACCATGGGTCTGCTCGGCTGGATGGTCGGTTATCTGGGCGGATGGTCGGTGACCCGGATCGCCAATCCATGGTGGGCCATCATCCCAGCCGGTGCCGCGCTCCTCCTGAATCTCTCCTATGCACCACCGGATCTGCTGCCACTCGTGTTCGTCTACCTGCTCGCGAGCTTCTTACTGCTCACAACGGTATCTGCCGCGGGACGCGCGGAGCGTTGGCGAGCCGACGAGGTGGACTACAGCAGCGCACATACCTCGCGGTTCGCACTAACCAGTGCGGCCGTTGCGGCCTTGATCATGCTCGCCGCCTGGAGGATCCCGGTCGGTCAGGTAAGCCAGGGTGTGGCCGGTGCCTGGGAGACCGTGGCGGGACCGTGGCAGTCCCTGCAGTCCAACTTTGATCGGGTATTCGCGTCGCTCAACCCGTCGCCACTCTCCGGCCGCGGGCTCACTGCAGTGCAGACAATGGCGCCGCGCGGCTCGTTCGAGTTAGGCAACGACCCCGTGATGCTCGTGGCGGGGAGAGAGCCAGCGTACTGGCGGGCGGCCACGTACGATCAGTACACTGGCCGGGTCATGACCTCGAGCGCGCCGACGGCCACGCACCTCGACCGGCGTCAACCGCTGAGTGGCGCCATCGAAGCGGACCAGGGGCGCGAGATCGTGGACTACAGCATCACCATGCTCGCGCCGAGCAGCGGGGTGATCTTCGCGCCAGATAGCCCGCTTACCCTGAGCGTACCCGTCGAGTACGACTATCGCAACGATCCGCATGATTTCAGCGTGATGAAGCCGCTTGCCCAGATTCGCCAGAACCAGAAGTACAACGTGCTGACTGCGGTCTCGCGGGCGTCGATTCAAGAGCTTCAGCAAACCAGCGGGGCGTACCCCCCCTGGACTCGCCCCTATCTGCAACTGCCGCCGAGCCTTCCACAACGGGTGCGCGCCGAGTCGCAGCGGGTGGTTGGAGACGCGCAGAACGCCTACGATGCTGCTACTCACGTGGAGGCCTATCTCAGAAGCTTCACCTACAGCACCCACGTGAGCGTGCCGCCAGCCGATCGTGACTGGGTCTCGTATTTGCTCTTCCAGTCGAAGGAGGGGTATTGCGACTACTTTGCGACGGCGATGACGGTCATGCTGCGATCGGTGGGCATCCCGGCCCGGGTGGCGAGCGGTTACGTCACTGGCGAATACAACGCCACGACGCAATCGTACCTCGTGACTGAGGCGCAGGCCCATACGTGGACGGAGGTGTACTTCCCGAACTATGGATGGATCACGTTCGAGCCATCCGCGAACCGGCCGGCTCCGACCCGCCTGGAGAAGCCGCTCACGCCGCTCACCGATGCGGAGCTGCAATCGGTCCTGGAAGCCGACCAGCTCGACCCGAGCTTCCTCGACGAAGATGATCCACTGGGCGACGTCACGTTCGTCGGCCCGCTGCCGACGCAAAACAACGGCGCTCTGCCGCCACTCGCGGCCGCGGTCGTCGCAGTGCTCGCGCTCTTGGTCGCGGCCTCCTTGCTCTTCGCCTTCCTCTGGGTCCGAGGTATATCCGGCCTCCCAGTATTCGCGCGTGCCTACGCCCAGATCGTGCGCCTTGCTACCTGGTCGGGGATCGGCCCACGCCGCGGGCAGACGCCCTTCGAGTTTGCGGATGAGCTCAGCCATGCTGTACCGGCTGTCGAGCGCCCGCTTATCACCATCGCGGACACATTCGTCGGCGGCTTCTACGGGGGCCACACGCCGGACGCGCACGAGTTGCAGGCGCTGCAGGCGGCCCGCAGGGAGTCGCTGCGCACGCTCTTCCGTTCCATGGCGTTGCGGCGATGGAGCCGTTGGCTCGCCCGGCGCGTACACGATGTGGCACGTTCTGACCGACGCTGACACGCCGGCAGCCGCGCATTGGGATTGTGGGTTGACGCAAGCTGCGAAGTACGGTAGTATCGGCCACTTCCGGGAGCGCCCGAGTACCCCGGTCGAAGGAGGCGTCGTATAGGCAGGAACTTTGCATAAGGGCGCCACAGGTATAATGGTGGACCGACCTTACGTCGTTCGAATGCCCATATTGACGAAAACGAGAACACCTTAGCACTATCGGGCGCACCGGTGGTCGAGCAGGTCGACTGAGGGCGCTACGAGGATCTCAAGACGGGGGAGACTGTGGATCCGCTGTTAGATGTGCGCAACCTCCGGACGCAGTTCCCGACCGGCGATGGCATTGTCCACGCGGTGAACGGTGTGTCGTTCACGGTGATGCCGGGGGAAGCTGTTGGTCTGGTCGGCGAAAGCGGTTGCGGCAAGAGCATCAGTGCACTGTCCATCATGGGGCTCGTACCGCGACCCGGGGAGGTCGTGGACGGCCAGGTTCTGTTCGAGGGGCGCGATCTGCGCAAGCTCAACGAAGACCAGATGCGCCGCATCCGCGGCAACGAGATCGCCGTCGTCTTTCAGGACCCGATGACATCACTCAATCCAGTGCTGACGGTGCGCACCCAGGTCACCGAGCCGCTCATGTTGCACAAAGGGATGGATCAATCCACCGCCGATAAACGCGCCGTCGAGTTGCTCGAGCTCGTCGAGATTCCTGCCGCGCGGACGCGCCTTCGCGAGTACCCGCACCAGTTCAGCGGCGGCATGCGCCAACGCGTGATGATCGCGATGGCGCTGGCCTGTGAGCCGAAGCTCCTCATCGCCGACGAGCCGACGACTGCGCTCGACGTCACCATCCAGGCGCAGATTCTGGAGCTGATGACCAAGCTGCGCAAAGAGGTCGGTATGGCGTTGATCATGATCACGCACGACCTCGGCGTCGTCGCCGGCCTCTGTGACCGCATCAACGTCATGTACGCGGGCTACATCGTCGAGCACGCGCCCACCGAGGAGCTGTTTGCGAACCCACGCCACCCGTACACGTTGGGCTTGCTCCGCTCCATCCCACGCATGGACGTGGAGAGCAAAACGAAGCTGATCCCTATTGAGGGCTTCCCGCCAGACCTGATCCGCATCGGGCACGAATGCCCGTTCCAGGCCCGCTGCGTCTACGCAGTTGATAAGAGCTTCGAGGAGAACCCGACGCTCCAGCCTGTCGGCAATGATCACCTCGTCGCCTGCTGGGTCGACGTGTACGCGGGGAGGAACTAATGGCTGCCACTATGGCGCCCGAAACAGGGAGCGGCCCGAAGACCGACACCCTCGTGGACGTCCGCAACCTGAAGATGTACTTTCCGATCCGCCGTGGCCTGATCATCGACCGGGTGGTCGGCTACGTGCACGCGGTGGACGACGTGTCGTTCTTCGTCAAGCGCGGTGAGACGCTTGGCCTCGTGGGCGAGAGCGGCTGTGGCAAGTCAACCACGGGCCGCGCGGTCCTGCAGATCTACAAGCCGACCGCGGGCGAGGTGCTGTTCGACGGCGTGGACGTCACCAAACTGCAGGGCAAGAACCTGCGTCACTACCGCCGCAACATGCAGATGATCTTCCAGGACCCGTTTGCCTCGCTCGATCCCCGTATGACCGTTGGCGGCATCATCGCCGAGCCGCTCGAGATCCACCATCTCGCCAAGGGCAAAGAGAAGGAGGAACGGGTCCACGAGCTGCTCCGCACGGTGGGCCTCAATCCCTACTTCGCCAACCGGTACCCGCACGAGTTCAGCGGCGGTCAGCGGCAGCGCATCGGCGTGGCACGCGCCCTGGCGCTCAATCCAGAGTTCATCGTGTGCGACGAGCCGATCTCGGCACTCGACGTGTCGATCCAGGCGCAGGTCATCAACTTGCTCGAGGATCTGCAGGAGCAATACAACCTCACCTATCTGTTCATCGCCCACGACCTCGCCGTCGTGCGCCACATCAGCGACCGCATCTGCGTGATGTACGTCGGCAAGATCATGGAGATCGCCGATCGTCTGGAGCTGTACGACCTGCCGCTCCATCCCTACACGAAGGCCCTATTGTCGGCAGTCCCGATTCCAGACCCCCTGGTGGAGAAACGGCGCTCGCGGATCATTCTGCAAGGCGACGTGCCGAGCCCGGTGAATCCGCCCTCAGGCTGCCGCTTCCATCCGCGCTGTCCGTTCGCTCGGGCGGATTGTTCGCAGTCCGAGCCACCTCTCGAAGAGGTACGTCCGAGCCATTGGGTCGCGTGCTTCTACTGGAAAGAGATCGCCGAGCAGACCGATCCGCCGTTCGTTTCCTCGAACTGAGCCCTGGGCGCTCGCCCCGACCCCGCTACGAGCTCGTAGCGGGGTCGGGGCGAGCGC
>JAXDLH010000298.1:0-11283 GCA_034666705.1 Chloroflexota bacterium | reverse complement strand
TTTCGATGAGCTCGGCGGTCTCGTCCGGCGCGCCGAGCGTGAGCTCCCAGCACTCGATGCGTGCGAGCATTGCTTTGAGAGCGAGCAAGCGGAGCACCCGCCGCTCCGGCGCAAGGCCCCAGGAACTATTGAGCATGTCGCTGGCAAGATAGCGAAACACTTCACCATCCCGGAGCGTGGGGTGGCACGGGGTAACTGAAGGGCGATCCGCAAAGCCGCCCAGAAAGAATGCGGCACGGAGCCGCGCCGGTCGCCGCGCGCTCTTCGGGAACAACGCACTAATCCTCATCCGTGCAGTCCAGTTCGCCGCTGCAGTCGAGTCCATTTCCCCGGTGAACGGTTCGAGCGCGTCGACGAGCGCTCCTCCGCGCGGACCGGGACGGATGCTCATGGCACGCGGCAAGGGGAGTAACTCCCCGGTAGCGCAATGGATTACGGCGAACTCGTCTCCCAATAGGGCATGTCCGCGCGCCGCAACGTGCAGCGCCGTCGTGGTCTTCCCTGCGAAGGAATAGCCGCTGAGTATGATTCCTGCGCTACCAATGCGCAACGATGCGCCATGCACGACGAGCAGGTGAGGTTGGGCAGCCAAAGTGGCGCTCACCAGATAATCCGCCAGTAGATCCATCGGAACCAGTTGTGGGTCGATCAGCAGCTCTGCATCCTGCGCGATGACAACCGGCCGCGCAGGGTCAGCCCCGCCGCTGATGTGGCGGCGACCGGGCAGCGGCCCATCCTTGATAACGTAGGGCACTGTTCCAGGGGGCGGGTACAACAAGTTGAGCATGGTCGCCAGTGCATCTTCAGGCTTGCCAACCTGAAAGGCCAGTACGATCCGAGACGGGTCGGATGCGCAGCTCAGCACACATCGCACGAGCGGCCGCTTCGTGAAGATCGCGGGCGCGACGGCGCAATCTCCGAAGAGCTGCTGCAACCGCTCTATGAATGCAGGATGATCAGAAGCTATCTGGAGGATCCCTTCGCCAAACTGGAACGAGGCCTCCAGGTGCGGAGCCGCTTCGCACCCCATCGCCAGCCGCCACGGCGGCGCGGTCCCAAACCATTCGCGACGCGATTCGTGCTGCTGGCCCTCGGCTATGGGGGAGCGCGCTTCTACCACGATGGCCCTCTCTCGCTGGCCGATCAAACCACGCCGTTGTCGGCCGGGACCAGCGACTTGAACCCCTCCTGGCGGAGCAATTGCATGAGCTCTGGGTCCGTGAACTCGGCGAGACGCCGGTCGGCAATGTTTGCCGCCACTTCCGCGTGCTCATAGACACCGAGGTCGACGCCGACCGCGTTGATTTCGCCGGGCTCCGGCGCCAACGCCTTTGTCACCTCTTTGAGGAGTCGAATGCCTTTGGCGACGTGCAGCAAGGTGCGAGGATCTTCACGCGCGAGTTGCTTCAACCATCGGTTAGCGAACCGCACGTGCTGCACTTCGTCTGCGAGGAGCGCATCCAGCAGTGCGGCAGTATCATCGTCCCCGGCATCGCGCCACATATTTTGGAGGTCGCGGAGCAGGTCCATCTCGCCCCCCTCGAAGGTCCGTTGCTGGACGGCCAGCCGAGCGGCGAGCGAATCGAGCAACCCGGTCACGCCCCACTCGTAGTTCATCACCGGAAACTCGCCTTTGCGCCCTCCCAGCTCACCGAGCCGGCGCAACGTCAGCGCGCTATGCCGGCTCTCATCCCAACACTGGCGGGCAAGCTGCATCCGCAGCTCCCAAGGCGCGTCTGGGAAGTCAGCGATCTCCTGGGCCACGATCTCAAGGGTCTGCATCTCGTTGTGCATGTGCTTGTGCAACCGCTGGCGTTGAGACTCGTCTGACATGCCCTCGTAGTCGTGCAACTCAGTATTGAGTTGCACGACAGTGAAACACGCCTCGCGTGATGGATCGCGACGCATCGTCGCACCGTGCACAACCTTGACATCCTCTGACGTAAGCGCGCGCATCGACCCTTGGTCCTCCAAGTATTCCGACCTGTTCGACTGCCTGCCCCACATGGGCCGCGCCAGTCGGGGGGACTAGCGCGGCCCATGCAGCTAAGGGCGCCTAGGGTATTGTCGGCGTCGCGGTTGGGGCCAATGCGTCGGGGGTCCCGTCGGACTCGTTATTGACCGCGATCCGTCTCTGTTTGCCATTGTTCGGGTCACAGATCCTGTTGCTACCATTGAGACATCCGCGCGCGCTGCCCCACCAGCAGCCTGCCGCACTGATCTCGGCGGCCGTCATCTGGAAGGCTGCGAGGACCTCGTCCTCGTCCATGGCAATGATCGTCGGCTTCTCGTAGATCGCGTCCATAATTTGCAAGCTGCTTTCCCTCCTGCACGCGTCCAGCACAAGCGGCGGCTACCCCGCCATTACGATGAGGTTCAGGGACCGCATCTCTTCGAGTGCGGATTGGACGTCTTCTGTCGCCTGATCGATAGACACCCCCTTGAAGTTCTCACTCAGTCGCTGGGCGACTTGCGTCGCATCCACTGGGCCTTCGAGCGACGTCCAGATGAACGCCGAGGTACGGTTCAGCATGTAGAACTTGCTCGTTTCCGGGTTTACGACGAGCAGTTCATCTTCGAGCGGGGCTGCCTCAACCGCGGGATTCTGCTTCAGTAGCTCGCCCATTTCTTCTCTCCTGAGCACGCATCCCGCATCGGGTGCGTCAAATGAGTAGACCTCACCGCTCCCGCTCCAAGAACAGGTACCGCAGTCTACTTTAGTTGCGGCGATCATAGGGGCGGCACGTTGAGGGAAGGTTGTGGTGCTGTCGCAACAATGTTGCAAACATTCACATTTTTGCTGGACCCGAATTAGCCTGCCGAGCGCAGATTCGACTCAGTAGGCGCCCTGGCGGCGCACGATCACGAGGATGGTGCGGAGCATGATCTGCAGGTCGAGCCAGATGCTGTAGTTGCGGATGTAGTTCATGCTGAGTCGCACCCGCTCGTCATAGGGCAGGTCGCTGCGGCCCTCCACCTGCCAGGGCCCGGTGATCCCCGGCTTGACGGTGTGGAGGTTGACGAGCCACTTCCCGTAGCGGGGCGCTTCGTCCGGCGCGATCATGCGCGGACCTACCAGACTCATTTCGCCGCGCAGCACGTTGAGGAGCTGTGGCAGCTCATCGAGGCTGGATGCGCGCAGAAAGCGACCGAGTCGGGTGATGCGGGGATCCGTCTCAATCTTCAGGGCCTTCCGGCGATCGGCGAAGGGAATGCTGGCCTGTTGCTGACGCCGTTCGGCGTTGACCATCATGGTGCGCAGCTTGAATGCGTCGAAGTAGGTTCCACGGCGCCCCATCACCCGCCGGCGGTGGAACGCGGGGCCAGGAGAGTCGATCTTAATGAGGAGCGCCAGCGCCAGCAGCACCGGCAGGGTTACGAGCAGCGCAGCCGCGGCCGCGACGTAGTCCAACGTCGACTTCAGGACCGCATCAATGCCAGTAATGCGCACCCGCTGGGGGGTAATCAGTGGCACGCCGCTGCTTTCCTGCACCAGCACGGCGGTCGTCAACATCTCGAAGAGCCCGGACGACAGGCGTAGCTCCACGCGCGGATCGTGGCCCAGTGTCCGGTACAGCTCGAGCAGCTCGTCCCGGGAGACTGCAGTGGGCGCAATCACGACCTCCCGAATCTCCTGTCGCTGCACCAGATCCGAGATCGCGGCGAGGTCGCCAAGCACCTGGAGATCGCCAACAACCTCCACTCCGGGCTGGAGCGAGGGGTCGACAAAACCCACTACGTGGAGGCCGCCGCCGGGATCGGCGAGGAACTGCTCGGCGAGAGCCCGGCCCTCCTCATTGCCCCCCACGATGAGCGTGGCATCGCGAAACCACCCACGGTACCGCAGCTGCCGCAGCAGCCGCCGCGCCGCGAACCGGCCGCTGGTCACGAGCGCCATCGAGAGCACCCACGTGAGGATCAACCAGCCGCGCGAGATGACGAGCGTCGTATCGAGGAAGCTGACCAGGACGACGACAACCAACCCGGTAGTACACGCGTTGAAAATCCGCGTGTACTCATGCAGACCGTGAAAGAGATACCTGCGGTCGTACAGCCGGTAGAGGGCGAAGAGGCCGAGCCAGACCGGCACGGCCCAGAATACGATGGATGAATAGAAGGCGAGGCTATAGGGCGGCGTCTCCAGCAGCGGCACGCCGGTCTTGAAACGCAGCAGATAGGCAAGGCTTACAGTAGCAAGCAGCATTGTGGCATCCAGCGCGAGCAGCCCACCGGTGAGCAGGCGCCATGGGGCACGAGCCGACACCGCCATTGGCGACCATGAAGTTGCCGCTGCGAGCGCCTGCGGGCCTGGCCTGGCAGGAGCTTGTGCACTCATTGGGTTGTCCCGATGTGCCGGAGCCTCCCTATATAAGGAAGCTCCGGCCTGATTCGCGTTGCGCGACACGAGGCTTGGCGTCCTACGCGAGCGACTCGCGCTTCTTCGACGGCGCCATCGACCAGCGCAAGTGCTCGAGCCCGACGCGCACGGCGCGCTTGAAGGTGCTCGGATCGGACGTCAGCATCTTGATGTACGTCCACACTGGACCCGGCCGCATCGCCCACTCACGGAACGCCCGCTTCTGCCAGGCCATCAGCTCTTCGGCAGAGAGGTTCTCGTACTGCAGGACGGTCCCCTTGTCCATGTCGACCTCCTCCCACTTCGTGCCCGGCCGGAACCAGCCGTTCTCCACCACCTCGAAGAAGAACGGAGTGCCAGGATAGGGCGCGGCGATGTGGAAGAGCGCCAACTCCAGAGGTAGGCCCTTGGCGAAGTCGATCGTCTGGCGGATCGTCTCCGGCGTCTCGCCGGGCAGCCCGATGATGAAGTAACCCCAGTTCTTGATACCGGCCTTCCGCGCCCACATCAGGGACTCAGCGGCCTTGGTGGGGTCCGTGCCCTTGTGGGCGCGCTTGAGGATCGCCTCGTTCCCGCTCTCGATGCCCCAGGAGATCATCCAGCAGCCAGCCTTGCCCATCATGGCCAGCATCTCCTCGTCGACGTAGTCGACGCGGCTGTTGCAGGTCCAACGGATCTTGAGGCCCTCGTCGACGATGCGCTGGCACAGCTCCATCACCTGGGCCCGATTGACCGTGAACAGGTCGGCGTACATGTGAATATTGTGGATCCCGAGCTCGTTGAGCCGCCACAGCTCCTTCATGATCCGTTCGGGCGAGAAGATCCGGACCGACCACTGATAGGAGACGTGCTTGATGCAGTAGGTGCAGCCCGCCGTGCAGCCGCGGCTGGTGACGAGGAATACGAAGGGACCCTTCATAAGCGGCATGCGGTACTCGTTGAGGGGCAGCAGCTCGTACAGCGGCATGGGCAGGTCGTCGAGGTTGGCGATAAACGGCCGGGTCTCGTTCATCGTGATCGCGCCGTTGTCGCGCCACACGAGCCCCTTCACGTTGTGCAGGTCCGTCTGCTTGCCCTCTTCCGGCTCGGGCGATGCCTCCCACCGCCGGTCCGACTTCTCCAGCAGATCTTGCACCCACGTCGGGCGGCTTGCCTGCCGCCCCTCGAGCACGTCGATCACCTCGCGGAAGGCCAGCTCCGGCTCGCCGCGCAGCACGAGATCCAGGGCGGGGTAGTCGCGCATGGTTTCCGTCGGCATGGCGGTGACGTGCGTGCCGAAGGCCATGGTGACAGCACCCAGGCTCTTAGCCAGAAGCACACCGTACATATCGTTGGTAAGGGTCGGGGCCGTACACTGTGTCAGGTAGTACTTCGGCGATGCCGCGCGCAGCTTCTTCTCGAACTCTTTCCAGGTCATGCGCTCGGCGATCGCGTCGATAATGCCCACCGTGTAATCCGGCTGGAGCATCGCGGCGTGCTGCGCGAGCGAGCACTGCGGCCATACCATCTCCTCACGGCTGCGCCGGCCAACCCGGTGCTGCGTGCGGATCCAGATGGCCCCATCCGGCGATGGCGGGTTGACCAGCAGCACGTCCACCGAGCCAGTAGGCCGCGCGTGGACGAGGTCGCGCACCGCCGCCCCCGCATCAGGGTAGCTGGGCGGCCGTACCACGGCCAGTCGCCGGCTGCCGAGATTGCGACGGGCGCCTTCAGAGATCGCCGCCTGCGGCTCGGCCTCAGCCGAAGGAGCTACCTGCGGCTCCGTCGTGAGGGTTCCATTCTTCTGCTCGTCAACGATCATTGTGTCTCCGTGCCCGTAAGGGGCAATGCTGAATCCGTATATCGTCCCACATGTATCTCGAAGGTGCGCCGCCACTCACTCGGCGGTCGCGCCCACCGCTACGTTTCGCATATCGTCGGCCACCCGCGCCTCGCGCTCGCTGAGCGCCTCGAGGACACGCATGAGGACCCAGGAGATCGCAAGCTGCAGCCCGACGAGAACTAGCATCGCGCTGGCCAACAGCCACAGCCACAGGCGGGCGATGTCCCAGCCATTGGCCGCGCCAAGTACAAGGGTCACCACCCCGGTGACCGTCCCCGCGACGCCAGCCAGCGGCCCCATCCATCCAAAATGACGTTCGAGCGGGCGGGCGAACAGCGGCCGACCAAAGAGCCCCTGGCGTACGGGCCGACGCTGGAAGAGGCTCACCAGGTAGTTAAAGGTGGCGCCGAGCGAGAAGAGGCTCACGCCAGCCACCGCGAGAACCAGTGCGGCGAAGACGGCAAATGTGCCACCCGTGCCGAGCTGCGTCACGCCCTGCAGCCGCAACCCGATCACCCCGAGCCCGATCGCAACGGCCAACCCTGCGGAACCCAGGCCGAGCAGGCCGAGCAGGCGGACGGGGTTGTACTCCAGCGAGGTCCACACGACCGTCTTGAGGAACCGCGTGCCATCGTGCACGATGCTCAGCTTCGAGCGTCCCAGTCGCTCGCTGTAGGCAATGGGGACCTCGATCACGTTGAGGCCCTCGTGCACCGCCCGGGTGCTCATCACCGGCGTGAAATTCAGTCCGTCAGGCAAGGGAAGGAGCAGCGGCAGCACGTCGCGCCGGAGCACCCGCATGCCGCTCGCCGGATCCGCGACCTGGTGATTGCCAAGCACGCTGACGAGATTCGACCAGACGAAGTTGCCGACCCGGCGCAGCGGCGGCATGTGGCTCTCGGCACCGGAGCGACGCGAGCCAACCGACACGTCGGCATCCTGCTCCAGCGCGGCCCGGCAAAGCGGAGCAAAGCTCTCGGGCGGATACGTCCCATCGGCATCGAGGAAAGCAAGCAGATCACCGCGCGCATTCACGAAGCCGGTCTTGATCGCGGCGCCATAGCCCAGATTGGTCGGATGGCGAACGACGCGCACCGATTCGTAGGCCCCGGCGATCTCGGCGGTCCGATCCGACGAGCCGTCGTCGACGACGATGATCTCGAGGTTCTCAACCCCGACCTGGCGGAGCGCCGGACGCACCGCCGCGACGCGCTCAACGATCTCCGCGATCCCGTCTTCCTCGTTGAGCGCAGGAATCACGACCGAGAGCATCACCGGCGCGCGTAACGCGCGATCCTCCCGCGTGCGACCGAGCGCGATGCTCGGCAATGTCGTTGCAACCATTCTGTCCTCTTTCTCCGGTGGCTGAGGGTCGATCAACTATCTGCGGTCACGGCGGCCGGCGCCGGATGGACATCGGACGAAACCGGGGTGACGATCGAGAGGCTCGGCGTAGCTGTAGTGACGGTCGGGACCACCGGGGGAGCCTCGGCCTGCTTCTGCCGTCCCGTAATGAGGCGACCGAACGCGGTTGCCCCACGCGCGAGCCGGGGGAGGTTCCACCAATGTGCGGAGTAGCGCAGTCGCGATTGGGTCATTTCCTCGGGCAGGTGGGTGATGTCCTCGGGCTGCGGGAACAGGCCACGCCAGAGCGCTCCCATCTGCGCGAGGACCGAACACCCGCTATACAGGGAGAACTCACGGACCAGTCGATACAGGACGCTCGTGCCAAGCTCCTCAGGGGCTCGCTCGTTGACGATGTACGGCGACTCGATGACGCGCTCCATCAACCCACGGGTGATGCGCGATGGCGCCAGTCGATCCAGCACAAATGGGGGAATCGTGGCGCCAAACCAATCCTGGCTGAGGCGGAGTGGCCAGTAGACTGCGCCGGCCGTGCGCGTCTGCTGCACCGTATCGAGCAATAGATCCCAGTCCAGCGGCTCGCGGGCGCAATCCGTCATCGCCAGGATGTCGACAAACGTGCGAAGCGGAAAGAACGCATAGCGATGGCCGAATGCAAGATGGATGCACACGTGCAGCAGGATATCGGTCGGCGCAAGCACGGTCGCCTGGACCCCGGCCAACTCACGCTGCTGGGAACGGGCCCAGAACCCCCGCATATCGAGCACATACGGATTGGCCTCGGCAAGCACATGATGGTGGAGTTCAATCACGAAACGACCGTCCGGGGTGATGAACGGCGGCAGGTGCTGGTGACCATCTGGCAGCGACTGTTCGTACCGCTGGTATCCATTCCTGATGAGGCAATCCGCGGCCTGGTCGAGACGGTCAAAGGGAACCAGGAGATCGATATCCGAAAGCGTCCGATAGGTCGGTTTAGGGTAGGCCAGGTAGGCCAGGGCCGATCCCTTGAGCGCGATCGGGTGCAGCCCAGCCTCTCCAAGCACGCCGAGGGTGGATCTCAACGCCGGCTCGAAGAGCGCCGCATGATGGACGGTGTCACGGATCGCGCGTGCCCGCAATGCCGCACGCGCTTCCGATGGAAAGGGCGTATTCAGCGAGGCGAGGCCCGCGTGGACCATCGGAGCCAGACCATGGTTGCAAGCTTCTGCCACGAAGCGATCCCAGTCAAGCGCCAGGTCGGCGATAGGCTCCGTTGGACGGCCAAGCGCGCGCTGGATACACCCAATGATGAATTGCAACTCAGGAGAGAGCACATCCACCGTCATCTGGGATCCCACAGTTGCCGTTACCTCTCCATGCACCCAAGGGTTGCAGCGCTCACACGTACCACGCGTTGGCCTTATGCCAACGTCTCGCGTATGCTGGGACACCGCCTATGGTTTCCCACTGAGCACTGTAAGGGTCGCGTTTAACGGATGATGGGGGGTCGCCTAATCGTTGAGATCCTGTTGCGCATTGCGCCAAGGAGGGGCCTACCCTCCTGTCCCGGGCACCAAGAGCACCTCGCGACCCGCGGTGCCTTCTTCCTGAAATCCGAGGGCGGTTAAACGACTGATCGCGAGTGGGTCACCAAGCAGTAGCCCGCCGATATGGTAAATACTGACCAGTTCCGAAACCTGCGATGGGGTGAGTATTTGAAAATACCTCTCGTCGAATGCCACCACTTTCCGCTCCGGATGCAAGCTCCAGAAATAGATACCTTCCGCCGTGCCAAGGAGTACCCCGGCCTCTTGTGGAGTGGCTTGGTCGAGTAAAGCTGCTTCGGCAGGCGCCAAAGGGGAGTACACACCGATCGCTGCCCGGCCATAGACGATGACTGACGGAAGCCACAATAGAAACATTGCGAAGCCTAGTCCGACGCACTTCCATTTGAACAGCGGGCTACGCCGACCAATCGTTAATCTAACTCTGACTGACAGAAGATGTATGCCACTGACTACCAGAAGCGTAATCGGCACAATCCAGTATCGTTGTTGTGAAGCATCACCCAGGGCACAGGCGAAAAACACTAACAGAACCACAGTAGCTACCAAAAGGCAAACGATAATTTCTTTCGCGCGTTGGTTTAGTGGTATCGCATGGTCTCGTGCGACGATGGCTCCGATGAAGGGGAGCAGGGAAAGCGCCATGCCCCAAACCAGTTCAATGATTTGGGGAGTGGAACGACTCAGGAGCATCCCGATTGCGGCGCGCGGACCACCCGCAAGCGCCAGCCTTGACTGGTAAGAAGGGTCTCCGAAGAGAAAGAATGGGTAGTGTTCTCCAACTGGCCCGCGGCCAAAATAGTGCGCGAGCATCCAGTATTGACTGGGATTGCTCAAAACCGTGCCTAGGTCGATTCGCTCCCATATGAGCCTCGGGGCAGTTATCATCACTGCCCCGAGCGCAAATGCCGCCGTGAATCCGGGCTCCTCACGCAGCGCTACCATGGGCCCCTTGCGCAGCATTTGAATCCCGATCATGAGCCCCATCCCCATTGGCAGCCAGACGAGATAGAAGTCCTTGGCGTCGAATGCCAGCCCGCAGAGCAGTCCAGCAAGGGCTGCCGAGGGGAATGACAATCGCTTACTGTTCAGAACGAGAATGGCCGTCAGCGCGAATGTGGCCGCTGGCACGTCGTCCAGGAAAGCCAGGCGCAGAATGGGCTGGGCCCATGTTGTCAGAGACAGCGCCACGACAATGGCGCAGGTGACGCCGCTGGATAGGGCACGCGGCATGTGCTCATCCTGCGCGCGGTTTAGCGCTCGAAGGATTGACCCCGCGATCGCGAACCAAGCGCTCACCCAGATGAGGTGTGGCAAGCGCATAAGCCATTCTGTATGCCCTACAGCTCCAATCCACAGGCGGGCAACGACGATCGGGAGGCCCCGATGCCACTCTTCGGCGCGCGGGATTGGATATGCCTGGAAGAGCACATGGACGAGTGAACTCTCAAGGAAATGCCCCGCGCCTGGGAGCGCGCTGCGCTCGAGCAAGGCCTGGTTGTATGCGTTGTCTTCGAAGAAGCGGGGCGCAAAGACGGTAGAGTAGACGAGGAAGCTTGTTAAGCCGACCGCCGTTAGTATGAAACCAACATTCACCAACCGACGTGGCAAGATTGCCTCCTCTGATCGAGACATGCCGTGGCGACGGTGCGGCTTAGCCACGAAGTTCAGCCAAAGCATTCTACGGTGAAGAGAAGAGATGCAGCCTGTCGCCGGCTCCTTTGCCCCGCTTCAAGCGTCGGCTGCGCTTCGCCTAACCTCAGGCGGCCATCTGCAAATGTTCCCGCGCCAATCGCGCGACTTTGCCATAACACCCCCAACGAGCACTATCGGCAATGTCCAAGGCGTGCCTCTATCAAATCTTGTGAATATTCCCTCCCAGCGCGATGGACGGCGATTGGCGGTGCCGGCGATTGGCGGTGCCGCCGTTTGGCGCCCGCCAGTTGCCGCCTGCTCACTCGATAACCATCGACAGGGTGGATTCGCTTATGGCGTAGTGAACACGACATCGACCCCATAGTTGGCGGCCTGGAAGGTGTTGGTGGGGAAGGCGCTGGTGGCACCGTAGAGGTAGACGCCGTTGCCGCCGTCCACCCCGCTCTGGAGGGCGTGCAGCGGGGGATTGTCCACCCCGGCGCTCGTGAACGCATTCAGGGTGTAGGCGAAGCTGCCATTGCTGTGGTAGGAGGCCA
>JAXDLH010000297.1:0-11238 GCA_034666705.1 Chloroflexota bacterium | reverse complement strand
CCGCCGTGGGCGCGCAGGTGTTCACTGACATGCGCCGCCTGCCAGCCATCCTGAGCTCATGAGGCTGTCGGCGCGTCTGCTGCCATGCGGCGCGGATCACGACTGGGCCGATGAGCGGCCCAGTCGTAACCCAGCCAGGCGGGGTTTGACCGGCGCTGGCGCGCGCACCTTGGGTGTGACGTACCCGAGGTCCCGAGCCCAGGCAGCCAGCAGGCACCCATTAGTTGCCTGGGGCTGTCGCTCCTCTCGAGGTAGCTATTCCGTCTCCGTCAGCAGCGGACGCAGCTCGCGGACCGACGCCGTATGCGCGAGATCCATGATCGCGCGCACTGCCGCCGCGGCCCGCGCCTCGCCGTAGACGCTCCCAATCAGGTCGAGCGCCTTCGCCTCGATCTCCTCCGGGGTCATCGGGTTGTCCGCCGTGCCCTTTACCGCCGGCACGTGGGCTTCGAGCACGCCGCCGCCGGTGTGGATCCGCACGGTGGCCGGGCGCTGGCTCTCCATGCCGGCGAACGCCGGGTTGCCGGTCAACCGCACCCGCCCCATCACCTCCACGATCGCGGGATCGTCCAACCGGTCGTAGGTGTGGGTCGCCTCGAACGTCAGCTTGCCGCCATCAAGCACGATTGCCGCCATGCAGTACTGCAGGTTCACGTCCGGCATCGTGCGGCCGTCCACGATCCGCGCGCCCTGGGGCGGCAACAGCACCTCGACCTCCCGCACGTCCGCAGCCGTCAGCTTGTAGGTGCGCACGAGCGAGGTCATCGCCTCGGCGGCGGCCTGGATCGGCGATCCGACGGAGAACTTCTTGATGTTCGTCAGCGTGATCTCGAAGTGGGTGCCGAGGCTCGCGACCAGCTCGGGGAACTGCTCGCGCCGGGGGCAGAACACCTCGAGGAATCCGTTCTCGCCGTCGAAGGCGTTCTCCTCGGCGCTCATGCCGGAGGCCACGAAGAGCGCCGCCGTCACCCCACTGCGTGCGCCATTGCCGCCGAACACGAACGACTTCTCGACGTGCTCCGTGTCACGTGCCCACGAGGTGATCCCGGATGCTTGCTGCGCGGTGTACGAGAGGGTGTAGCGCACCCCGCGCTCATCCAGCCCGAGCAACGCGGCGGCCGCGGCGGCGGATCCGAACATTGGCCCGATCGTGTGGGTCGCGTGGCCGTGCATGCCCCGCGCGTCAATGCCGCCCATCAGGCGCGCCATCCGGCACCCCACGTCGTACCCCACGGCCACGGCCCGCACTAACGCCTCGCCGCTCGCCTGCTGCCGCTCCGCCACGGCGAGCGCCGCCGGCACGATGGCGCACCCGGGATGGGTGAGCGACGGCGCATGGGAGTCGTCGGTCTCGTCCGAATGCGCCAGCATGGCATTGGTCATGGCGGCGTTGATCGCGCTGGTGACGATCGACGAGCCGATGACCGCTGCCTCCGGCGTGCCGCCCTGGCTGCGGATGAAGCCGATCGCCGCCTCGCCCGGCGTCAGGCGCGAGCCGGTGACCATCGCCGCGACGGTGTCCAGAATGTGGAACCTGGTCTTCTCCGCGACCTCCGGCGGCAGCGGCCTGGAGAGCGCACTCGCCACGTACGCGGCCAGGGAGTCGAAGGGCGTCTGCGATACCATGGGCTCCTCCAGTCCGGTGAGCTCTGGACGACGTCCAGCCATCGTACTGTAGGTTGTAGTCAACTGGGCTTCCGATTGGGCGGGACTGCCCCCCGCCGCGAACCTTGCTGGGAGCCAACCCAGGCGGCGGGGGCAAGCCCCGCCCAACAAAGAACCGGTGACCACCTTCCACTGCCTCGTACGAGGTTTGCGTCCGGCGCGCCGACCGTCCAGCATACAATGGCGCCAACGACGCGCATAACGCCGCCACGCTGCGATGGTGAACGTTTTGCATGCGGCGCCCGATGCTTTAGAGGAACATGCTGCATGGAGGGCCTTACATGCGTAACCGGCTGCTGATCCGCTCGCTCGCGGCGACCGCGCTCGCCGTCGCGATGATGCTCGCCGCGATGTCGGCCAGCGCCGCGCAGGGCGACGCCGAAACCTGGGAATCCGATTGGGGACAACTCACGCTGAGCTACGGCCCGCCGGTGACGGGCACCTGGCAGCAATCCGCCAGCCAGATCGGACTCATTGATGGCGGCTCGTACGATCCGGACACGCGCACGCTCTTCTTCACCTACACCCAGGACTGGAACCAGGTGATCGGGGAGGCGGTCTTCTCCGTGGCCCCGGATGGGTTGAGTATGACGGGCACGTGGGACCAGCTCGACAACACCGGGCACAATGCCGGGACCTGGATCGCCCAGCGCGCTACCCCATCACTCCTCGCCGCCAGGCCGTAACGCCGCCGGGCGCAATGACGCTGCTCCCGCCCGCCTGAGACACGGCAGGGGCGGGGGCCTCAGCTTGTCATACGCCTGCCGGATGCGCTTCAATCGGGGCTATGGGCTCACGCGCCGTCGTGCGCATCCTCCACCCGATGCGCCGCCGGGGGGCCGCGTGGCTGCTCCATGCCGTGCTCGCGCTCGCAGCCGGGGTGTTCCTCTTCGTCGTCATGAGTCGCGGCGACGTGTTCTTCGCCAAGGCAGACCCCGCCGGACGGCTGTTCGACGAGGGCGTCGAGCTCACCTCGGCGGCGCGGGTGCTCGCCGGTCAGGTTCCCTACCGCGACTTCGCGCTGATCTACGCCCCGGGCCAGGCCTACACGCTGGCCGCGTTGTTCCGCCTCTTCGGGGAGTCGATGGTCGTCGAGCGCGCCTACGATCTGGTCGTGCGCACGCTGCTCTGCCTGAGCGTCTACGTCCTGGCGCGCGAGGTCACCTCGTCAAAGGTGGCGCTGGCGCCGTTCGTGCTCGCGACGATCTGGCTTGGCAGCGCCTACTTCTACGCCTACGCGATGTTTCCGGCGCTCCTCTGCGCGCTGCTGAGCGCGACCGCGTGTCTCCGCTTCCTGCGCACCTGCGCCCCTCGGTGGCTCTTCGCCACGGGCGCACTGGCGGGGATCGCCACGCTCTACCGGCACGACGTCGGGCTCTACGTAGTGGCGAGCGAGGTCGCCCTCCTCATCCTGTGGGCACTCACTCGCCTGCCCGACCTCGACGCGCCGAAGCTGGCACCTCGCATCGACCTCGATGCACCGAAGCTAGCACCTCGCATCGATCTCGATGCGCCGGAACTGCGGCCGCGCCTCCATCTCGGTGCCCTGGGGCTGCCGTCTCGCATCCATATAAGGCGATTCGCGATAAGGCGATTCGCGCGCGCAGCTTGGCCATTCCTTGCGGGCATGGGCGCGTCCCTTGGCCCTGCTGTGCTCTACCTTGTCGCCGTGGTGCCGCTCGGCGACCTCTGGTACGCGTTCGTCGCCTTCCCGCTCACCGGCTTCCGCAGCGCATTCGCCATGCCCTACCCGGACGACGCGCCGCCGCTCGTGCCGATGCTCGCGGGCGCCGTGCCATGGCAGGAGGTGCTGCGCGTCTTCGTCTACAGCGATCCGCAGCTCCTGTGGGCCCTCTTCTGGACGCAGCCGATCATCGACCTGGCCGGGCTGCTCTTCGTGATGATCGCGCTATGGCGCTGCCGGCACGCGGTGCGC
The DNA here is from genome assembly GCA_034666705.1 of Chloroflexota bacterium. Classification (GTDB taxonomy): domain Bacteria; phylum Chloroflexota; class UBA6077; order UBA6077; family SHYK01; genus JAXDLH01. The sequence goes on along the minus strand of JAXDLH010000297.1, from coordinate 7,637 downwards.
GACGCGCTCCCCGTGTGGCGCATGGCGCTGGTCGCGTTCCTCGCCATCGCCTTCTTCAACCAGGCGTTGAACCGGATCGACACCCTCCATCTGCTGCCGTCCGGCATTCTGGCGTGCATCGTGCTCGCCGGTCTGGCGCGTCGCGCCTTCGCCGTGCCCCGACTCCGCATTCCCGCGACGGTCGCACTCCTGTTCCTGGTGCTGGTCATGGGGCCGGCGTACGTCCGATGGCCGCTGTCGACGGTGCAGGTCGCGCTCCAGTGGGAGGAGCGGGCGCCCTGCGCGGTCGATGCCGGCGTCGCCCGCGTGGCGTGCGTGTTCACCTTCTCCGACCAGGTGCAAGCGATCGAGTACGTCCAGCAGCGCACCAGCCCGGACGAGGCGATCTTCGTGGGCAACTCGCGCCACGACCGCATCCAGCCCAACGACGCGCTCTTCTATTTCATCGCCGGCCGGCGCAACGCCACCCGCTACGACGACCTGGTCGCGGGACTGGTGGCCACGGTCCCCGCGCAATCCAGCATCATCGCGGATCTCCAGCGGCACGACGTGCGCTGGATCGTCCGCTCCTCGATGTTCGACGACGCGGTCGAGCCCAACGCCATGGGCCGCCCCACCGGCGTCACCCTCCTCGACGACTTCATCCAGGCCAACTACGAGCCGGTGCAACACTACGTCGACTACACCATCTGGCGGCGCCGCTAACCACCTCTCCCCCCACGCGCCGGATTCCCAATTGCTGGAATGACGCCCCCTTCCCGCGCCGGGAAGGGGGCGGGGGGTTAGGTCGCCCCGGTCCGGAACGGGATCAGGTTCCCCGGCCCAGGGGTTAGCTCAGTCCCGCCACCAAGAGAGGCCAGCGTTCGCACCTCCGGCCGACGGCCTCGTCTCTACCGGCCGCCGAGCGCTACGAATGGGGCCCAGTGGTAGGGTGACGGCCACTGCTCGCGGAGCGTGAGCTGGGCCTGGCGGAGCGACTCGGCTACGTCGGCTCCCCCCTGCAGGCGCTGGTAGAACGCCTCCATGAGGACGGCCGCGCTCTCGTCGTTCACCGGCCAGAGGCTTGCTACCAGCGAGCGGCAGCCGGCCTGGAAGAACGCCTGGCTGAGCCCCACCAGCTCGTCGCCCGGGCCAACGGCCACCTCGCCCGTCTCACACGCCGAGAGCACTGCCAGCCAGGCGTGCAGGCCGAGTGTGGTCACCTCGCGCAGCAGCAGCCATGAGTCGGTCAGCTTGAGGCCGCTGAACCAGGGGTTGTCGCTGCGGAAGGCGGCGTGGGTGGCGAGGTGCAGAATGTCCGCCCCCGGCGCGTGGCGCCGCAGTTCCACCGCCGTCGCGTCGGCCCCGCTCAACACCGTCGCATCGGGAAAGAGTTTGGCCAGGCGCTGGACCTCCTGCTGGATCGCGGGGAGCGTCGGGTCGTCGGGCGCCACGAGGAGCGGTCCCGCCAGCCCCCCGCCCGGCCGCTCGCGCAGCCGGGCGAACACGCTGGCGCTCGGCGCGTAGGTCAAGGCGGTGCGGTCGACCACGTAGCGCTCACCGTCGAGAAGCGCATGGAATGGCACCGTGTGCAGCGCCCCGTGCGGCACCACGGTGAGGCGGCGGTCCGCCCACCGCTCGTGGAGCGGCCCGAGCAGCGCCGTATAGAGCGCGTGCAGCAGTTGGCCCTCAGTCTCCTCGAGGTCGGCGAGTGACCCCGGCGGCAGCACGGGGGCTTGCGCCAGCATGCCGACCATGAAGCGATGCTGCTCGGCGAGCTCCGCGACGTCGCGGGCAGAGGCGATCCCCCGCGCGACGCGGGCGCCGCTCCGCGCGATCTCGAAGCACAGCACCTCGTCGCCGGCGGTGAAGTACTCGAGCAGCAGATCGTCCTCGGTCAGCCCGGCGATGAGCTCGTCGAGCGCGACCACCTGGCCGTCGCGCAGTGTCGCAGGGCCATCGCCCAGCGCGAGCATGTCGCGCTCCTGGCGGGCCAGCTCGGCCTCCAGCTTTCGAACCTGCTGGCGCCGGCGGCGCATCTCGTCCGGATCGCCCTGCGCCTGGTCCAGCCGGTTGTATTGCCAGCGGAGCTGCTCCCGCGTCCGAGCGAGCGCCGTCGAGCTTTCCGGCGCGGCCGTCTCGCTCGGCTCCGAGGCGAAGGTGTCCAGCAGCGCCCGCGACTTGCTGCGCTCGACGGCCTCGAACGCCGCGGCCGTCGCTCCCGGGGCGCCTCGCTCGAGCTGCAGCCGCACCATCTCCTCGAATAGCCGCGACTTGTCGGCTACGAAGCTCTGGCGCAGCTCCACCCCGGGCACTGTCTTGCGACTCTCCTCCAGGTAGCCGACGGCTCGCGCGTAGTGCGCCAGCGCCGTCTCCGGGTCGTGGCTGCCGATATTCTGCCCGAGCCGCTCGCTGGCGGAGAAGGCGAGCGCTGGGTTCCCGAAACTGCTCCCGATGCGGAGCGCTGCCGCGTACGCGCGCTGCGCCGCCGCCGCCTCGCCCCGCGCGCCGCGCAGGTCGCCCTCGACCAGATGCGCCGTGCCCTCCCGGACTCGCCAGCCTGCCTGGCGGAGCGTCGTGCAGCCGGCGCGGCAGAGTCGCAGCGCTTCAGCAGACGCGCTCTCCCCGGTGCCGGCGCGGCTCGCCGCGACCAGCACGTCGGCGGCCCCGGCGTAGGGGGTATTTCCCTGCTCGCGGAACATCGTGGCGGCGCGTCCCCCCAGCTCCGCAGCGTCGCGCGCATGCCCCAGCCGGTCCTGCAGCTCGGCGGCTTGCAGCAGCGCCGAGGCCTCCTCCCACAGCATTCCCTGGCGCTCGAAGAAGCCCAGCGCCGCTCGCTGGTGATCCAGCGCCTCGGCCACGAGGTTCAGGCTGGTGTAGACCTGGGAGAGCGCCAGGTGGGCGAACGCCGCTTCGCGCTCCAGGCCGGCGGGCTGGGCGAGCTGGACGGCCTGCGTGAGCGTGCGGAGCGCGGTGTCGAGCCGGCCGATCTTGTGGTGCAGCTCGCCGAGGTTGGTGTAGAGAGTGGAGGCGAGCGCCGGCCGGTTGATGCGCTCGTACGTCGCGCCGGCGCGCTCGTAGGCGGCTAGCGCGGCCTCGACCTCGTCGAGCTCGGCGAGGCCGTTGCCGGCGTTCATGAGGGCGGTGGCCTCGTTGGCGGCTTCGCCCAGCTCGGCGAAGGCGGCGGCCGAGCGTTGGGTGAGCTCCACCGCCCGCCGTGTCATCCCCAGCCGGCGGTACACCGACGCCACGTTCATGTCGAGCGTCGCCGCATCGCGCGCGCGGTTGCCCGCGACCAGACAGGGGCGCGCCCAATCCGCCAGGGCGAGCGCGTCGTCGTAGCGCCCGAGGTACCGCAGCAGCCACACGTGGCCGATCGCGGTGCGGGCCCGCTGCACGTCGTCGCCGGCCCGCGTAAACGCCTCGGCCGCGGCCTCATAGCTCGCCAGCGCCTGGTCGAAGCGGCTCAGGTGGTGCAATGCCCACGCCCGCCCGCGCTCGGCCAGTCCCGTCTGGTAGGGGTCGCCCGACCGGCCGGCCAGCTCGAGGCAGCAGTCGGCGAGCGCCAGCGCGCGCGATGGGTTCTCGCCGCGCAGCGTCTCCAGCTCGCCGGCGACCCACTCCACGAACCGGGCGCGCAGCGCGGCGTCGCCGTGCAGCGCCTCCTTCCAGGCTCGTTCCTGCGCGGCGTCTGCCGCGACGAGCTGGGCTCGGTCGGTGGGCAAGGGCAGTGGCAGCTCCACGACGGCCATCAATGAGCACCGCGGTCGGGCGGGATGCTCCGTTGGAACGGCACCCGTGTAGGGAAGCGCCAACGTTCGCGCGTGCCGAGTGGATTGCTGGCGAAACGATGCCGTGCCATGTGGTCGCCTCCGCGCGACGTGAACGTGCTCACAGAGTGGCCCTGCTCTATATATTCGGCCGGTTTGGCCGCCGATAGTAACAACAGCGTTACGAATTTGCTACATTCCGGAACAAACTGGCTTCATGACTGTATCCGCCCCGCCGGCCGAGTCGGCCGCGAGCTTCACCGCCATGGACCTCGAATTAGCCGGGTTCGCCGCACTCGATGCGGACGACCTCGACTGTCTGATCGACGCCTGCCTGGCCGGCGACGAGCAGAGCTGGGAAGCGCTCATTGCGCGCTACGCCGGCTTGATCAACGGCGTGGCCGCACGCTACGGGCTGCCCGAGGCCGATCGCGCGGACATCTTCCAGCAGGTCTCGATCGAGCTATGGCGCAAGCTGCGCAGCATCAAGGATCGGCAGCGACTCCCCGGCTGGCTCGTCACCGTCACGGCACGCGCCGCGTGGCAGTGCATCCGCCAGCGGCGTGCGCAGCAGGACCACACCGACGGCGACGAGGCGCTGGAGATGCAGGCGGATCGCGGCTGGAAGCCGGACGAGTTGCTCGTCATGGCCGAGGGCTGGGCGACGTTGGCGCAGGGCGTCGAATCGCTCGAGCCCCGCGATCGGCAGCTCCTCTGGTCGCTCTTCTTCGATCCCGAAGAGCCGTCCTATGACGACATCGCCCGCCAGCTCGCCGTGCCAAAGAACAGCGTCGGGCCCATGCGCCAGCGCTGCCTGCTCCGGCTCCGGCAGCACCTGGAAACGTCGGTCGCGCCGGCCCTGGGGCTGGTGTGATGCAGCCCACAGTACTTTCCGCGGATCCCCGGCCACTGTGCAGATAGCGGGGCGCGGATCGCCCCGATCCACGAATCAAGCTGCCCGGAGGGAGCAGATGAACACCGCGTTATCAGGGTCTCATCCAAAGGTCCCGTGGTCCTTATTGCGCCGCCTGGGCGAGAACCGCCTCTCGGACGAGGAGCTCGACGTTCTCACCCCCATGCTGCTGGCCGAGCCGGTCGAGCCGCCCGGCTGGTTCATCATCCGGGCCGCCCGGATCCCTGTAAGTCAGGCGAGTCAGCAGCGTGAGCCAGCGCGTGGTCCCAACCTGCTGACGCGCCTGGTCGCCAGCCTGTCGTTCGACAGCATGCTGCAGCCGCGGCTCGTCGGCGTACGCGGTGCCACGGTCGACCGGCGGCTCATCTACAAGGTCGGCTCGCTGACCGCGTACCTCATGGTCCGCGAGGGGGACGAGGGCCGGGTCACCATCTCGGGCCAGCTTACCCCGAACGACATCGCAAAGCATTTCCGCGTCGAGGTGCAGGCCGAGGATGGGCGCGGGCTGCCCGCGCCACTCGCCTCGAACGCGCTCGGCTATTTCGTCCTGCGCAACGTCGAGCGGGGAGCGTTCACGCTCCTGATCCGGGGACAGGGAGAAGAGTTTGAGCTTCGCACCCCCGCGCTCTGAAGCGCCGGCCCCAGCGATCGGCTGGGACGGGAGCTACTGGGAGGGGCGCGTCCAGTCCCTGGCCAGCGGCGACCTCGTCGCGGCGCTGCGCTCGATCGACGACGGGGACACGTACGCGCACTGCGTGCGGGTCGGCGGGCTCACGGTCGCCATCGCGCGCCGGATGGGCGTGGAGTCGACGGAGCGCGCGTACGAGGCCGGCCTCTACCACGATCTGGGCAAGATCGCCGTGCCGCTGCCCGTGTTGCTCAAGCCCGGCAAGCTCGACGAGGAGGAGCGCGCCCTGATCGAGTTGCATGCGGAGGAGAGCGCGCGGCTGCTCCGCGCCGCCGGTCGGCATCAGCTAGCCGGTCTGGTTGCCGAGCATCACGAGCGGCTCGACGGCAGCGGCTATCCCTACGGTCGGCGCGAGGATGAACTCTGCCTCACGGGCCAGATCGTCGGCGTGGCCGACGTGTACGACGCGCTCACCAGCGACCGGCCCTATCGGCCGGCGCTCTCACGCCGCGCGGCGATCGAGATCATGCACAAACAGGCTGGCGCGCAACTGGCGAACCGCATCGTCGAAGCCCTGGAGGACGTGCTCGAGAGCGAGCCCATGGTCGAGCCTGCCGCGAAGCTGGCCGCAGCCTTGGCGCTGCTGGGTCCAGCAATGTCGGATGACTACTACACCGCATATTCAATGGAGAATGCATAAATGACGATTCGTTGGAGATCTACGCTGCCCCGCGTCATCGCGATCCTGCTCGCCACGTCGGTCATCGGCGTCAACGTCGCGTTGGCCGGCGACGACGGTGGCGACATGCCGAACAGCACTGCCACCGTCGCCCCCTCGCTGCCGGCGAGCAGCAACTGGGCGGGTTACGTAGCCACGTCGGGCGGACTGACCGGGTCGTTGCTCGGCAGTGGCACCGGCGGCGTCACCGAGGCGCATGCGACGTGGACCATCCCGACTCTGACCTGCAACGGCACGACCAGCTTCTCTTCTGCCTGGGTCGGTATCGACGGCTACGCGAGTGGCACGGTTGAGCAGATCGGCACGTGGCACTATTGTGTGTATGGCAAAGCCTTCTACGGCGCCTTCGCGCAGATGTACCCGTCGCCGGCCGTGTTCCCTCACTTCCTCCTGCATCCAGGCGACGTGGTGCAAGCCGCGGTGCACTATCAGGGGGGCGACTCCTTCGCCGTCAGTCTGAAGAACGTGACCACCGGCGCGAGCTATGGGACCACCATGACCCAACGCAACGCGCAGCGCAGCTCGGCGGAGTGGGTCGTGGAGAACCCGAGCTTCAATGGCAACACGCACCAGCTCGCAAACTTCAGCCCGGTGCTCTTCACGAACGCCGGAGCGACCATCAACGGCAGCGCCGGCGTGATCAACGACCTGCGGTGGAGGAATGCGCCCCTGGTGATGCTCGGCGTGAGTGGCCTGCACCTCGCAGCCCCCGTACCGCTCTCGCTCGGCGGCTCGTCCTTCCTGGTGACCAAGCTGTAGACAGCGCACCCACACGGGGCGCCTCTTCACGTCAGGAGAGGCGCCCCGTGTGGGCCGATTGGCGTTCAAGGCAGCTCGCCATCGCGTAGGTGGTGAGACCCCGGTTCATGAAGGGTTTCAGGTCCAGTGGAGGTTGAAGTCGTGAACGTGACCCTCGTCGTCGGCCCCGAGATCGAACCGACGCCCGACGTTGTCGAGTCACCTGCGACCGATGGCGAGCTGCTGGATCAGGCAGCACGCGGCGACCAGCCAGCGTGGGAGACGTTGATTCGCCGCCACGCCGGGCTCGTGAACGGCGTCGCCGCCCGGTACGGACTACAGGAATGGGATCGGGCGGACGTGTTCCAGGGCGTATGGGAAGAGCTGTGGGAGCGCCGCGAAGTGCGCCGCCGCGAAGCGCTGCCAGCCTGGCTGGTGCGCACCACGGGACAGCGCTCGTGGCAAGTGCTCTGCGAGCGGCAGCCCGCACCCGAATCCCCGGTGCCCAGCAGCCAGCCGACCCCGGCTGCCGCCTGGCAGCCAGCCGAGCGCATCATGCTGGAGGGGCAATGGGCCACGCTCGCTCGCTCCATGGAGCAGCTCGAGCCCCACTGCCGGCATCTCGTCCATGCGCTGTTCTTCGACCCCGAGCACCCGTCCGACGCAGAGGTGGCGCAACGCACGAGCGAATCGGGCGAGGCGCTGCGCTGCCGCTCCACCGCGTGCCTGCAGCACCTGCGCACCCTCCTCGCCCGCAACGCCACGCCATCGCCCCGCTCCTAAATCACCCCGGTCAGCTTACGGATTAGAGTCTCCAGGTGCCCGGGGCGATTCAGGCCGACATCATTGCCATACGTCTCGTTCTCGCTG